>NZ_QTQH01000003.1:0-289680 GCF_003853805.1 Burkholderia sp. Bp8994 | reverse complement strand
CGGCGCGGCACGCCGTCGCGCCATTCGCCCCAGTGCGTGACGATGTCCTGAACGAGCGGATTGCCCGCGCGGTACAGGTTTTCGGTCGCCGGGGCGAAGCGTCGGCCACTACGGCATATTTGTGCCGTAGTCACTGCACCAGTGTAGCGACACAATTGGTGACGTTATCCAAGGTCAATCCAGCGACCAAGTCGCATCCATGCCCGATACAGCGATTGACACGAGCTGATTAGTCTGCCGGTCGCGCTTGCCATCGTAGTCGATGGTCGATCGGCTGTATATTGCATGTCCAGCGGGCTCAATCCAGATCATCACGCCGGTTGAGCCAGCGAAAGGTTGCTTGTTCGCCGCAAGAACCCGCCGTCTTTCCCACCTTCCATTCACACTTCCCAATACTCATTCGTTGCATCGACCGAAATCTGGTACACCTTCGGTCCTACTTCAGGCACTTAGCATCAGCACTCCAAATGATATCCATATGGAGAGTGCCTATGACAACATCGCCACTGCCTGGTGTATCTCTCGATGGACCACCCATCTGTCCGAACATGACGGACGCGGCGTTCAGGAAACGGATGCTCGAATTGCGGGACGAAGCAGTCGAGATCACACTGCGACGGCGCAGGGAACTGATGCTCTGGAACCCGGCCACGGAAGCACGAGTGATCGAGTGGTTCGGCTCGGCAAATAGCGATACAAGACGCAGACTTACTTCAGGGCTCGACGCCCTCGCCAGGGTGATGGCCACGCTCGGGCCAGAAAATTTCGTCCGCATCGGTTCCGATGCCGACCGCGCAACAGGATGTCTTCCAAACATGAAACATCTCGACGCCGAGGTCGCGCATGTCTGTCGCTCCGACACCGCAACTCATACAATCGCCATCAATCTCCCGTTCTGCTCGCTACCCGAGCGATCAGCCGGGAACCTCTCCTCGCAGCAATTGACCATCGTTCACGAATGCGCGCATTTTGCAGACACTTTCGACGCGGGCGACCATCCAGCGGCATACGGTCGACGGGCCAGCGCCCAGTTCGCGAAACGCTACCCGGGCATGGCGATCGGTAATGCAGACAACATCGCGTGGTTCATTCTGGCACGTTGAATCGGAGCAACTCATGCGACGTGCCCTCTCTGTCATATTCGGCGCCCTCCTGTCACTCCCGATACAGGCCAATGCGTGCAAGGTCCTGTTGACCGACAGCATGGAACTGCCGCTGAATTCGGCCGAAATCGCCAACAGCGACAGACTCTCCGTCGTCAGACACTACCTGACCGCCAGGGAATGGACGCGCGAAGGGGCGGCGGTCTCGATCGACGCGACGGCCTACGATTGGGAAAGCCGCCCTAATCAACTCGCGCGGCAACGCGGTGCGCAGATGAAATCGTTTCTCGTGCAACTCGGAATGTCGCCCGACGACATTTACATCGACGAGCGAATCGTGTCGCGCAGGAACGGCAAGCTCGATCCCGATGACAGGAAGCAGCTTTGGGTCCAGTTCGTCCCGAAATGCCCGCCTGCGGGCTGTCAGAGTCTTTGCAACTCGGCAGGTACGCCCGGTGTCGCCAGTCATGCACCGACACCCGAAATGCCGGGGCCCGAGCCCGACTCGAGCCGCTTTTCATGCGGCGACAGTCGTGAACCCACGTCGGCACGTTTCGTGACAACGGAGCGCTGGACCGCACGCACGCGCAACCAGACCTTGCTTTTGCGAAATCAAGACCACCGGCTGCTAACGCATACCTGCTACCGGATCAGCACCAGTGCCACGCAATACATCGGCATGACGGACGAGCACGGTGAGACTGCGCCCATGCAGCTATTGGGGCCGGAATATACGCGCATCGAACTCAAACTCGCGCGCCCCGGCCCGTGATCCTCCGCAGCCGGTCCCGCGGGCCCCAATCCGGTCGCTCCAGGCGATATCGACTCGCCCGGAGCCCGGCCACGCGTGAATGATCGAGTGACTCCAGCGCGGCGCTACCCCCTCACCGGCGCGGCACGCCGTCGCGCCATTCGCCCCAGTGCGTGACGATGTCCTGAACGAGCGGATTGCCCGCGCGGTACAGGTTTTCGGTCGCCGGGGCGAAACCACCCTGGTCCGCATAGTTCAGCAGATTGTCCGCGCTCGTCTGCCCTGCATACGGCCGGTCGAAATCGGAACCCGTGCGCAGCACCGCGACGCGCGACAGGTCGACCCGCTTCACGCTCGCCGCGCGCTTGAGCGCTTCATACGTCGCGTTGTCTTCCTGCGCGGTCATGCAGTAGGTGCCCTTGCCGTCGGTGAGGATCTTGGTCCACTGGCGCGCGCGCTCGCCGATCAGCGTGCCCGAGAACCACGTATTGCCCGATGACGTGTCGCACTGGATCACCGTCGGCGGCCGATTCGCCGGCGCATACGTGAACTTCGCGCGCGCGGCCTGGGCCTGCGCGCTGTCGGCGAGCACGACGTTGCGCGACAGCGCATACGCGGCATCGGTCAGCTGCGGGTTGAGCTGGAATACTTCGGTGCGGTAGTCGAGCGGCGGCTTGTCGTTCGGGCTCTTCGTATTGATGCCGAGAAAGCCGGTATTCCAGCCTGCTGGAATCTCGCGCGCATCGAGTTCCCACTGCAGGCTGAAGTCGACCAGGTATTTCGACCAGGCGGCGGAACCGACCGTGCCTTGCGCGGGGTCGACGCCCGCGATGCCCGACACGAGGAAGTACGTGCGGCGCAGGTCGAAACGCTGCGAGAACGTGAGCGCCATGATCGTCGCGGACGCGTTCGCGTAGCCCATGCCGGTCGTCACCACGCACACGTCCTGCTTGTTGCAGTGAACGGCCGGATAGTCGGGCGACAGGCCGGGCACGGTGATGTCGCGCCACGGGCCGAGCCGGTCGAGCCATGCCTGGCCTTCCGGACCGAACATCGTGATGATCATGACCTTGACCGGGCGGCCCTGTGCACCGGTCTCGGCGAATGCGGCGTTGCCCCCATCGTTGCCCTGGTTGTTCTGCGCAATCGACGGCGCGGTCGCACAGGCGGCAAGCGAGAATGCAGCTGCGGAAAGGATGGAGCGAGTCAGCATCGGCGTTCCTTGTTTCGGTGATGTTGGGTGAGAACGGCTCTCGGAGACTGCGCGAGGGAGTATAGAACGCGCGTGTGCGATGCGGAACCCGACTACGAAACGGCGGGCGGTGTGCGCGGCTCCAGGATTCGCATGAAACGCGGCCGGGATCGACATGCGCGCCGCGCAATAACATCAGGAATACTATCTGATCGACCGACGCACGAGTCGACGTCGATGCGAATGACTGGATGCAAACCACGACGAGCCTTGCGTGGCTCTCGATCCACGGCCCGAACAGGAAATCGTTCATCGGTCGTCGATGCCTTCGAGGGAAGGCATCGATTCTAGCGACCGACAGCGATCCAGCGTGAAAAAAACCGCGTCAGGCGACGTCGACGCGCGCGGGCCCGTCCACCATCTCGCCGATCACGGCCGCACGGTCGAAGCCGTCGGCGCGGAAGCACGCGAGCACGTCGTCGACGGCATCCGGCGCGCACGCGACCAGCAGGCCGCCGGACGTCTGCGGATCGGTCAGCAGCGCCTGCGCGACGGGCGGCAGCCCGTCGGCGAGCCGCACGTCGGCGCCATATGCGGCCCAGTTGCGGCCCGATGCGCCGGTGAACACGCCGTCGGCGACGAACGCCTCGACGCCCGCCAGCCACGGCAGCGATGCGTAATGCACGCGTGCGGTCAGCTTCGCGCCGCGCGCCAGTTCGAGCGTATGGCCGAGCAGCCCGAAGCCCGTGACGTCGGTCAGCGCATGCACGCCCGGCAGCGCGGCGAGTTCGGCGCCCGGCCGGTTCAGCTTGGTGGTCGTCGCCACCATCTGCGCATAGCCCGCGTCGTCGAGCTGGTTCTTCTTCAGCGCGGCCGACAGCACGCCGACGCCGAGCGGCTTGCCGAGCACGAGCACGTCACCCGCGCGCGCGGCCGCGTTGCGCTTCACGCGCGACGGATGCACGACGCCAATCGCCGCGAGCCCGTAGATCGGCTCGACCGAATCGATCGAATGGCCGCCCGCGACCGGAATGCCGGCATCCGCGCACACCGATTCGCCACCGCGCAGCACGGCCGCGATCGTCTCGTGCGGCAGCACGTTGATCGGCATCCCGACCAGCGCGAGCGCGAGAATCGGCTTGCCGCCCATCGCGTAGACGTCGGACAGCGCGTTGGTGGCAGCGATACGGCCGAAGTCGAACGGATCGTCGACGATCGGCATGAAGAAGTCGGTCGTCGCGACGATCGCCTGCTCGTCGTTCAGCCGGTAGACGGCCGCGTCGTCGGAGGTCTCGGTGCCGACCAGCAGGTCCGGGAACAGCGCGGGCGGCGTCGCCCGCTTCAGCAGTTCGGACAGCACGCCCGGCGCGATCTTGCAGCCGCAGCCGCCGCCATGCGACAGGCTCGTGAGGCGCGGAACGGCGGGCGGGGTGAGGGGGGCTTCGGTCATCGTCGGCATCCGGTGAATAACAATGTTCTATTATCGACAATTCCGCGCGAGCGCGCCCGGCACCCACATAATTGACGGCGCCCGCCCTCGTCCGCTCGCTCATTCATGGATCACCTGTTCATCGGCCTCGTGCTGTGCTCCGCCCTCTTGCACGCGATCTGGAATGCATTCCTCCACGTGAGCGAAGACCGTCTCGTCCAGCTCGGCACGATGTCGCTGCCGTATCTCGCGTTCGGCATCGCGGGCGTTGTACTGCTGCCCGCGCCAGCGCCCGCCGCGTGGCCGTATGTCGCGGCGTCGGCCGTGCTCGAGGTCGCGTACTGCTTCACGCTGGCGCGTGCATACCGCAACGGCGAATTCGGGCAGATCTACCCGATCGCGCGCGGGATCTCGCCGCTGCTCGTATCGGTGCTGGCGCTCGCGATGCTGCACGAGCGACCGACGCCGTTCGGCTTCGCGGGCATTGCGCTCGTGTCGTTCGGCATCATGTCGCTCGCGTTGCGGCGCGGCTTCCGGTTCTCCGGCGAAGGCGTGCCGTACGCACTGCTCACGGGCGTGTTCATCGCCGCGTATTCGATCTGCGACGGCATCGGCTCGCGTGTGTCGGGCAGCGCACTCGGCTATATCGCGTGGGTTTATCTGCTGTGGAGCGTGCCGCAGCTCGTGCTGGTGTGCGCGATGCGCGGCGGCCCGCGCGTGGTGTTCGGTTCGCGCGCGTCGCTGCGGCAAGGCGCGATCGCCGGCACGATCTCGCTCGCCGCCTATGGAATCGTGATTCTCGCGTACCGGCATCTGCCGGTCGCGACGGTATCGGCGCTGCGCGAGACAAGCTCGATCTTCGCGGTCGCGATCGGCTGGTTCGTGATGCGCGAGCGGCCCGGCGCGCAGCGGCTCGCCGCATGCGCGCTGGTGGTCGCGGGCGCGGCGTTGATCCGGCTTTGACGCGCGTGCGTACGCCCTCAGGAAGGACCGGCAGTCACGGCAGGTCCGGTGCACTCGGCAGTCGGGCCGTTGTGTGCTTGCAGCCGAGGTTTTTCCAGGCGAGGCAATTGTCTCCGCACCGCGGAGACAATTGCCCTGGACCTGCTTGAAAACGCTGATCCATATCGACTCCCTCTCATACGTGACTTTCGCATCGCGCTCTGCCGTCTCGAGCGTGGGTCGTCACCTCAACTGCCGCACACGTCAAGCCGCCGCAATCATCCCGTCGAACGCCCGCTCGTCGATCGCCTCGGCCAGCGTCGCGAACGCCGTCGCGATCTCGTCCTCCGGCACGCACGCATAGCCGAGCAGCAACCCCGACGCCGCGCGCTCGCGCTCCGCGTAGTAACCGGACAGCGGCCGCACGACGATGTTGCGTTCGAGCGCGGCCTGCGCGACCGCGCGATCGTCGACCCCGTCCGGCAGCCGCGTGACGAGATGCAGCCCCGCATCGCTGCCGAGTGCCTGCAGCGTGTCGCCGTAGCGGCGCGCGACCGCATCGAGCAGCACCTCGCGGCGCTGCCCGTACAGCGTGCGCATCTTGCGGATATGCGACACGAAGTGCCCTTCCGCGATGAACTCGGCGAGCACCGCCTGCTGCAGCAGCTGCCCTTCGCGATACAGCTCGGCGCTCGCGGTCGCGAAGCTCTCGGCGAGCGGCTCCGGCGCGACCAGATACCCGACCCGCAGCCCCGGGAACAGCGTCTTGCCGAAACTGCCGACGTAGATCACCTGCCCGGCCGTATCGAGCCCCTGCAGCGACGCGAGCGGCCGGCTGCCGTAGCGGAATTCGCTGTCGTAGTCGTCCTCGATGATCCAGCAGCCGTGCTGGCGCGCGTATTCGAGCAGCATGCGGCGCCGCGCGAGGCTCATCACCATCCCGAGCGGATACTGGTGCGACGGCGTGACGAGCATCAGCTTCGGCGGCTCGGCGAGATCGGCGGCCGACGGCGCGATCCCTTCGTCGTCGACCGGAATCGGCCGCGTGGTCAGCCCCGACACGTTCAGCACGCTGCGCACGCCCCAGTAGCACGGATCCTCGGTCCAGATCGCGTCGCCCGGATCGGTCAGGAGCCGCACCGCGAGGTCGATCGACTGGTGGATCCCGGTCGTGATCACGATCTGCTCGGGCGTGCAACGCACCGAACGCGACGTGCGCAGGTAGTCGGCCAGCGCCTCGCGCAGCAGCGCGAGCCCGCCGCCCGGCGCGTAGGTGAGCAAATCGGGGCGCAATCTCCGCCAGTACTTGTTGTGCAGCCGCGTCCACACGCGCGCCGGAAAGCGCGACACATCGGGCACGCCGGGCATGAACGCGCCACCCTGGCGCTTCGACACGCCCGCGCCCTCCACGAGCCGCGTGCCGCGCGCCGACAGCCGCCGCGCGGACGATGGTGCCACCGCCGCGCCGGCGGCCGGGTCGGGCGACGCGCCGACGATCTCGTCCGGCGCGCTGTCGGCGACGAACGTGCCGCGCCCCGTCGCCGAGTTCACATAACCTTCGAGCGCAAGCTGTTCGTAAACCTGCGTGACCGTGTTGCGGGCGATCCCGAGCTCAGCCGCCAGCAGCCGCGACGACGGCACGCGCGTGCCGGCCGGCAGTTCGCGCGACAGGATCGCCTGCTGCAGCAGCCGGTGCAGCTGCCGGTAGATCGGCTGTTCGCCGCCGCGCACGAGGCGCTGCGCCAGCCAGTCCGACAACACGCTTGCGCGCATGATTGGCTCCTGAATATTTATTGAAATGGCTCTGATTGCCAGAGCCAAATGTGATTATAGTCGCCTCCATGGGCTGCCAATGCGGCCGATTTTTATCCCACCGGACAGAACATCAAGGAGATGACCGTGAAGAATGCCGACCTGCAGGCCCGCAAGAACGCCGCCACCCCGCGCGGCGTCGGCGTGATGTGCGATTTCTACGCAGCCCGCGCCGAGAACGCGGAGCTGTGGGATGTCGAAGGCCGCCGCTTCATCGATTTCGCCGCCGGCATCGCGGTGCTGAACACGGGCCACCGCCACCCGAAGATCGTCAAGGCGATCGCGGATCAACTGAACAGCTTCACGCACACCGCTTACCAGATCGTCCCGTACGCGTCGTACGTCGAGCTGGCGGAAAAGATCAACGAACGCGCGCCGGGCGACTTCCCGAAGAAGACCGCGTTCTTCACGACCGGCGCCGAAGCCGTCGAAAACGCGATCAAGATCGCGCGCGCCGCGACCGGCCGTCCGGGCGTGATCGCGTTCTCGGGCGGCTTCCACGGCCGCACGATGATGGGCATGGCGCTGACCGGCAAGGTCGCCCCGTACAAGCTGAACTTCGGCCCGTTCCCGGGCGACGTGTTCCACGCGCCGTACCCGAACGCGCTGCACGGCGTGACGACGGCCGACTCGATCAAGGCGATCGAGATGCTGTTCAAGGCCGACATCGATCCGAAGCGCGTCGCCGCGATCATCTTCGAACCGGTCCAGGGCGAAGGCGGCTTCAACCCGGCGCCGGCCGAGTTCGTGCGCGCGCTGCGCAAGATCTGTAACGAGCACGGCATCCTGCTGATCGCCGACGAAGTGCAGACTGGCTTCGCGCGTACCGGCAAGCTGTTCGCGATGCAGCACTACGACGTGCTGGCCGACCTGATCACGATGGCGAAGAGCCTCGCGGGCGGCATGCCGCTGTCGGGCGTCGTCGGCCGTGCGGACGTGATGGACGCAGCGGCTCCCGGCGGCCTCGGCGGCACCTATGCGGGCAACCCGCTGGCCGTCGCGTCGGCGCACGCGGTGCTCGAGATCATCGACGAAGAGAAGCTGTGCGAACGTGCGACGCAACTCGGCGACGTGCTGAAGGCGAAGCTGAATTCGCTGCAGGCCGACGTGCCGCAGATCGCCGACGTGCGCGGCCCGGGCGCGATGATCGCGGTCGAGTTCCTGAAGCCGGGTTCGGGCGAGCCGGACGCGGAATTCACGAAGCGCGTGCAGACGCGCGCGCTCGAGCGCGGGCTGCTGCTGCTCGTGTGCGGCGTGTACTCGAACGTCGTGCGCTTCCTGTTCCCGCTGACGATCCCGCAGGCCGTGTTCGACGAAGCGCTCGTGATCCTCGAGGAAGTGCTGAAGGAAACGGTCGGCGTGCCGGCCTGAGTTCCGGTCCACGTCAACCGAATGCGCCGCCGCCGTCGTCAGGACGGCGGCGGCCTTTTTATCCGTCATTTTCAAGGCAGGCGATTCATATGAGCACCGTTCAGGAAACCCTGGCACTGAAAGATCCGTCGCTGTTCCGCCAGCAGGCGTATGTCAACGGCGAATGGCAAGGCGCGGCGAACGGCGAGTCGTTCGAGGTCCGCAATCCGGCAACCGGCGGCCTGCTCGGCACCGTGCCGGCGATGGGCACGGCCGAGACGCGCCACGCAATCGAGGCCGCGAACGCCGCATGGCCGGCATGGCGCAAGAAGACCGCGAAGGAGCGCGCGGCGATCCTGCGCAAGTGGCACGACCTGATGATGGAAAACGCCGACGACCTCGCGCTGATCCTGACCACCGAGCAGGGCAAGTCGCTCGCCGAGGCGAAGGGCGAGATCGGCTACGCCGCATCGTTCCTCGAGTGGTTCGCGGAGGAAGGCAAGCGCGTGTACGGCGACACGATCCCGACGCCGGCGAGCGACAAGCGCATCGTCGTGACGAAGGAAGCGATCGGCGTGTGCGCGGCGATCACGCCGTGGAACTTCCCGGCGGCGATGATCACCCGCAAGGTCGGCCCGGCGCTCGCGGCAGGCTGCCCGATCGTCGTGAAACCGGCCGAGGCGACGCCGTTCTCGGCCCTCGCGATGGCCGTGCTGGCCGAACGCGCGGGCGTGCCGGCCGGCGTGTTCAGCGTCGTCACCGGCGATCCGAAGGCGATCGGCGGCGAGCTGACGTCGAACCCGATCGTGCGCAAGCTGTCGTTCACCGGCTCGACGCCGGTCGGCCGCCTGCTGATGTCGCAATGCGCGGCGACGGTCAAGAAGGTGTCGCTGGAACTCGGCGGCAACGCACCGTTCATCGTGTTCGACGACGCCGATCTCGATGCCGCCGTGCAGGGCGCGATCGCATCGAAGTACCGCAACAGCGGCCAGACGTGCGTGTGCACGAACCGCTTCTACGTGCACGAAGCCGTGTACGACCAGTTCGCGCAGAAGCTCGCGGCAGCGGTCGGCCAGCTGAAGGTCGGCCGCGGCACGGAGCCGGGCGTCACGCAGGGTCCGCTGATCAACGAAGCGGCCGTGCTGAAGGTCGAGGCGCACATCGAGGACGCGCTCGCGAAGGGCGCGACCGTCGTGACGGGCGGCAAGCGCCACGCGCTCGGCCACGGTTTCTTCGAGCCGACCGTGCTGACGGGCGTCACGCCGGCGATGAAGGTCGCGAAGGAAGAGACGTTCGGGCCGCTCGCGCCGCTGTTCAAGTTCGGCAGCGACGACGAGGTGATCCGCCTCGCGAACGACACCGAGTTCGGTCTCGCCGCGTACTTCTACAGCCGCGACATCGGCCGCGTGTGGAAGGTCGCCGAAGCGCTCGAGTACGGGATGGTCGGCGTGAACACGGGCCTGATCTCGAACGAAGTCGCGCCGTTCGGCGGCGTCAAGCAGTCGGGCCTCGGCCGTGAAGGCTCGCACTACGGCATCGACGACTACGTCGTGATCAAGTACCTCTGCCTCGCCGTCTGACGTTTCGGGGCCTGGCGCTTCGGCGACAGGCCCTGACCGCCCGGCCGGAACCGGGCGGTCACGACGCGGGCCGGTACCTCCTCTCCGCCGTGCCCGCGTCACCTTGCCGTGCGCGATGTCGGCACGCGTTCCGTGCGCGACGTCGATGCCGCATCGGCCAAACGTCATGCCGTTCGGCAATTTCGTTCAAGTCTCATTTCTCGTCCCGCTGCCAGCCGCTAGATTGAGCGTTCCACCTCGATCCGGTTTGCCTGCGCATGAGCAGTTCTTCCGTCCGCCCGACCTGCGTATCCCCCGCGCACCGCGCCCTCGTCGCGCGTCCTCGCACCCGTCCCGGCATCGCGCCCCGCACGAAGGGAGTCCGCACATGAGCGTCGGGTCAGCCGATCGTCGTACGTACCCGCCCAAGGAAAAGCGCGGCGGGCCGAGCAATCACCAGCCGTTCAATGTCGTCTATGACGGGCCCGCGCTCGGCGAGCACCGGATGGACGTGCGTGACCTCGCACCGGTGCTGCTCGCGATCGCCGACCTGTTCTCGTCCGCCAACAAGGAACTCAATGGCGACCACTCCGAGGTTCGTCTCGAGGTCAGGGGCGGCTTCAAGGCCGGCTCATTCCATGCAGAGCTGATCTTCGTCCAGTCGCTCGCGAGCCAGATCCGCGACCTGTTCGCCGGGCCGAACGCCAATGCGTTCAGCAACGCACTGGCAATCCTCACCGCATTGGGGATCATCGGTGGCGGCGGGCTGATCGGCCTCATTCGCACGCTGCGCGGGCGCAAACCGCATCGCACCGAGCCGGACGGAGCGCATGTCAGGATCTGGATGTCGGAGCAGGAATGCTTCGTCGTCGATGAACCCATCGTCCGGCTGTATCGGAACCGGGCCGTTCGCGTCAACCTGCAGAAAATGCTCTCGCCGCTCGAACATGACGGCATCGACAGCTTCGGCATCGTCCGCGACGACATCGTCGAACTCTCGATCGAACGCGACGAACTCGGTACGTTCGCGAGTAGCGACGATCCCGGCGAAATCGTCACCGACACGATCGCACTCAAGATGCTGAAGCTCGAATCCGTCGTGTTCAAGGACGGCAACAAATGGCGCGTGCACGACGGCACGTCCGCGTTCTATGCGTCGCTGGACGACGAACGGTTCATCGCGAAGGTCGATGCCGGCGAGCGCTTCGGAAAGGGCGACGTGCTGGTCGTCGATCTGCGCCAGACGCAGATCGTCACCGACGAAGGGCTTCGCAACGAATACCGGATCGTCAAGGTTCGCGAGCACCGTGCACCGTTGCAACCGGCGCTGATTTGATCTGCGCCTCCCCGTGGAGGTGACGCGCGGGCCGCGCGTCTCCACCGTGCCCGCGTCACCTGCCTTCCCCACCGTCAACGAAACACGTTCACCGCATCCACAAGCCGCGTCGCCTGCTGCTTCAGGCTTTCCGACGCGGCCGCGCTCTGCTCGACCAGCGCCGCGTTCTGCTGCGTGATGTTGTCCAGATGCACGACCGCCTGGTCGACCTGCGCGACCCCGGTGCTCTGCTCGGCCGTCGACGAGCTGATCTCCGCGATCAGGTCCGACACGCGCTTCACCTGCGTGACGATGTCCTCCATCGTCTTGCCCGCGCCGTCGACGATCCGGGCGCCCGATTCGACCCGCTCGACACTCGCGCCGATCAGTGTCTTGATTTCCTTCGCCGCGTTCGCGCTGCGTTGCGCGAGGGCCCGCACCTCGCCGGCGACCACCGCGAAGCCGCGCCCCTGATCGCCCGCGCGCGCCGCCTCGACCGCCGCGTTCAGCGCGAGGATGTTGGTCTGGAACGCGATGCCGTCGATCACGCCGATGATGTCGGAAATCTTGTGCGAACTCGCCGTGATGTCGCTCATCGTCGTGACGACTTCGCTCACCGCCCGTCCGCCGCGCTCGGCCGCCTCGCTCGCCGAAACCGACAGCTGGTTCGCCTGCAGCGCCGTCTCCGCGTTGCTCGATACGGTGGCCGTCATCTCGGCCATCGACGCGGCCGTCTGCTGCACGCTGGTCGACGCCTGTTCGGTGCGCGCGCTCAGGTCGTTGTTGCCTTGCGCGATCTCGTTACTCGCGCGCTGCACGTTGTGCACCTGCTCGCTGACGTCGTCGACGAGCCAGCGGAACATCAGCCCGAGCTGGTTGATCGTGCGCAGCGTCATGCCGATCTCGTCGACGCGGTTCATCGCCACGCCGGTGCGGCTCTCGCCGGTCGCGACGCGCAATGCCTGGTCGCGCAACTGAATCAGCGGACGCACGATCTGCGCGTCGAGCCACAGGCCGGCCGCCACCGCCACACCGACCGCCGCACCGGCAAACGCCGCGAGCCCGCCGCCGGTCAGCCCGCACGCCCACCCCGCGCCGACGACGGCCGGCGCCAGCACGCACAGGGTCGAATGAACGCGCGCGCGCACCGACATCGTCTGGAACAGCGACGCGACACGCATCAGCCCGGTACGGACGATCAGCCCCTTGTGGAAACGGCGATTGCCGGCCTTGCCTTCGCGGAACGCGCGATACAGCGCGTCGGCCGCCGCGATCTCGTCGCGCGACGCCTTGGTGCGCACCGACATGTAACCCGTCGGCTGCCCGTTGCGCATCACCGGCACCGTATTCGAACGGACCCAGTAATGATCGCCGTTCTTGCGACGGTTCTTCACGAGCGCGGTCCACGGTTCGCCGTTCTTCAGCGTCGCCCACATGTCGGCGAACGCCTCCTTCGGCATGTCCGGGTGCCGCACGACGTTGTGCGGCTGACCTTCGATCTCCTCGGGGGAAAATCCGCTGACCTGAATGAACGCGGCATTCGCGTACTTGATGTAACTGTCCGCGTCGGTGGTCGACATCAGCGTCGCGCCGTCGGGAAAATCGAATTCGCGTTGCGTGACAGGCTGGTTATTGCGCATGGTGTGGAGTTCCCAGGTTGCGGATCTTGGCGTCCGCTTGTGGATTGAACCGAGACCGTCCGCATCGCGGTCGTCCCGCATGCGTTCGATCAGACTCCTGCGCTTTCGGCAAATCCGGCGAAAACATTATGCCGGCTTCGGGTAAATATGCATGAATTTCGCATCATCTTGATCCAGCCGAACATTTTGTTTATATGTAAATAAAATCCAGCTTTATCAAATACTTGCGCCATCAATCATCTGACCATTCCGGCGCTTGTTCCAACGGGATTCACGAATCGATCTGGAATCGAGAATGCGAATCTCTCTCGTTTAATTCATGTAAATCGAAACGAAAATCGGGGATTTCGCCGCCTTGCCCCGATTTGCTTCGCGTTGCCTCGCAGTGGCGGGAGCGCGCCCCCGACGATCACCGAAACACGTTCACCGCGTCCACGAGCCGCGTCGCCTGCTGCTTCAGGCTTTCCGACGCCGCCGCGCTCTGCTCGACCAGCGCCGCGTTCTGCTGCGTGATGTTGTCCAGATGCACGACCGCCTGATCAACCTGCGCAACCCCGGTGCTCTGCTCGGCCGTCGACGAGCTGATTTCCGCGATCAGATCCGACACTCGCTTCACCTGCGTGACGATGTCCTCCATCGTCTTGCCCGCGCCGTCGACGATCCGGGCGCCCGATTCGACCCGCTCGACGCTCGCGCCGATCAGTGTCTTGATTTCCTTCGCCGCGTTCGCGCTGCGTTGCGCGAGCGCCCGCACCTCGCCGGCGACCACCGCGAAACCGCGCCCCTGTTCGCCCGCGCGCGCCGCCTCGACCGCCGCATTCAGCGCGAGGATGTTGGTCTGGAACGCGATGCCGTCGATCACGCCGATGATGTCGGCGATCCTGCGCGAGCTGTCGGTAATGTCGTTCATCGTCGTGACGACTTCGCTCACCGCCTGCCCGCCGCGCTCGGCCGCCTCGCTCGCGGACACGGCGAGCCGGTTCGCTTGCAGTGCGGTCTCCGCATTGCTGTCGACGGTGGCCGTCATCTCGGCCATCGACGCGGCGGTCTCCTGCACGCTCGACGCGGCCTGTTCGGTGCGCGCGCTCAGGTCGTTGTTGCCCTGGGCGATCTCGTTGCTCGCGCGTTGCACGTTGTGCACCTGCTCGCTGACGTCGTCGACGAGCCAGCGGAACATCAGCCCGAGCTGGTTGATCGTACGCAACGTCATGCCGATCTCGTCGACGCGGTTCATCCGCACGCCGCGGCGGCTTGCGCCGGTCGCGACGCGCAACGCCTGGTCGCGCAACTGAATCAGCGGACGCACGATCTGCGCGTCGAGCCACAGGCCGGCCGCCACCGCCACACCGACCGCCGCACCGGCAAACGCCGCGAGCCCGCCGCCGGTCAGCCCGCACGCCCACCCCGCGCCGACGACGGCCGGTGCCAGCACGCACAGGGTCGAATGAACGCGCGCGCGCACCGACATCGTCTGGAACAGCGACGCGACACGCATCAGCCCGGTACGGACGATCAGCCCCTTGTGGAAACGGCGATTGCCGGCCTTGCCTTCGCGGAACGCGCGGTACAGCGCGTCGGCCGCCGCGATCTCGTCGCGCGGCGCGCTGGTACGCACCGACATGTAGCCCGTCGGCTGCCCGTCGCGCATCACCGGCACCGCGTTCGCGCGCACCCAGTAGTGATCGCCGTTCCTGCGGCGGTTCTTCACGAGCGCCGTCCACGGTTCGCCGTTCTTCAGCGTCGCCCACATGTCGGCGAACGCCTCTTTCGGCATGTCCGGGTGCCGCACGACGTTGTGCGGCTCGCCGACGAGTTCGTCGGTCGAGAAGCCGCTCACATACGCGAACGTCGTATTCGCGTATGTGATGATGCTGTCCGCATCGGTGGTCGACATCAGCGTGACGTCGTCGGGAAATTCGAATTCTTGTTGGGTGACAGGCTGGTTGTTGCGCATGCAGGGCTCCGAAAGGCGGATCCGGCTGCAGGATCCGCGCAGCGCGAAAATCACGCTCAGTAGCCGAAAAACGGTTTATCGCTTTACGACGGTCTCGTCCTTGCTGTCGGCACCCTCCGGAAAAACCTTAATCCGGAAGCGCATGAAAGATCGAATTCGGTCATCTGCATGATTTCGATCAAGTCATCCGGCGATAATCACATCCGACGCTTTGCGAAAGTGAACCGATGCTTTATGGAATAACCCAGCGCAACGAGCCAATCTGCGCAGCCGTTGCGCGCAGCGAAACGACTCTGCCTGATCTGCTCCATTCGACCGGCATTTGAACTCGATGAAAAAATCCCGGCTGCAATTGAATCGGCCGCCCCGGAATACGGCACGGCCTGCGCATGACGGCGATAGACACGATCAGGCCGCGCTTTTCCGCGATCGCGACACGATGCGTGTTCCGCAAACGCACGACATGCACAACATGCGCGGCGCCGCAGCAGGCACGCGGCCGCACCCACCCAACCACACGCAACGCGCTGCACACCGGACCACCGCATGACACGCCGCACCGCCACCGAACGCGACGCACTCTCGGCACGCCTGCTCACCCGCGACGAACTGCCGCTCGTCTGGACCATCGACCGGCGCGAGATCATCCATCATCTGTACGCGCTGCGCGACGGCGAACTGCAGCTCGTCCCCGACTTCTACGACGTGCGCGGCTGGCCCGACGGCGAAGCCGAGCATTACACGCCGATCCTGCTCGACTGTCACGATCGCGGCGGCTGGTGTCTCGGCATGTTCGACGGCGCACGGCTGGTCGCGGCGGTCATCGTGGACGCCGATCCGCTCGGCCCGCGACGCGACATGCTGCAGCTGAAGTTCCTGCACGTGAGTCAGGACTGGCGCGGTTGCGGGCTCGGCGAGCATCTCTATCGCGCGGCCCGCGCGCAGGCACGGACGATGGGCGCCGCACGGCTCTACGTGTCCGCGACGCCGTCGCAGCGCACGATCGACTTCTACCTGCGCCTCGGTTTCACCGTCAGCGCATCGCCCGACCCGGCGTTGTACGCGCTCGAGCCGGAGGACATCCACCTGGAAGCGCCGACGGCCTGACGCGCGCGAACGCCACCCGCGCGCAACATTTCCGCGCGCCCGACACCGCCCGCACGGAGAACGACATTGCAGAACCCGCCGCAGCCGCCGGTCGCGCCGAAGATCCTCGTCAGCATGTGCGTGCTCGGCCACCCCGTCCGCTACAACGGCTCGGCGAGGACCGCCGCGCATGACACGCTCGCACGATGGCGGCGCGAAGGGCGCCTGGTGCCCGTGTGTCCGGAACTGGCAGGCGGATTGAGCGTGCCGCGTCCGCCCGCCGAGATCGCGGCAGGCGAATCGGGGCAACGCGTGCTGTCGGGTGCCGCGCGCATCGTCGACGTGCACGGCACCGACGTGACGGCCCCGTTCGTCGACGGCGCGCACACCGCGCTCGCGCTGGCACGCGCGCACGACTGCCGCTTCGCGATCCTGGCGGACGGAAGTCCGTCGTGCGGAAGCAGCTTCATTTACGACGGGAGTTTTGCGGGCCGGCGGCATGCCGGCGCCGGTGTGACGGCGGCGTTGCTGCGCCAGCATGGCATCGAGGTGTTCGCGGATACCGAGATCGACGCGCTCGCGGCGCGCATCGCGCGGCTATCACGAGGCTGAATGACGATGTGGCCGACACGACGATCTTCTCGTGCCGGCCACATCGTCCGGAAAGGCAGGGCTAAGCGGCGCGCATTCCGCGCGCTTCGCCGCATCGCGCGATCAGACGCGCTCGATCGCGATCGCGATACCCTGGCCGACGCCGATGCACATCGTGCACAGTGCGAAGCGGCCGTTGGTGCGATGCAGCTGGTACATCGCGGTCGTCACGAGACGCGCACCCGACGCGCCGAGCGGATGGCCGAGCGCGATCGCGCCGCCGTTCGGGTTCACGCGCGGATCGTCGTCGGCGACGCCGAGCATGCGCAGCACCGCGAGACCCTGCGACGCGAATGCCTCGTTCAGCTCGATCACGTCGAACTGATCGATCGTCATCCCGAGCCGCGCGAGCAGCTTCTGCGTGGCCGGCGCCGGGCCGATGCCCATCACGCGCGGCGCGACGCCGGCCGTCGCGATACCGAGCACGCGCGCACGCGGCGTCAGGCCGAAGCGCTTCGCGGCTTCCGCGTTCGCGAGCAGCAGCGCGGCGGCGCCGTCGTTGACGCCCGACGCGTTGCCGGCCGTCACCGAGCCGTCCGGGCGCACGACGCCCTTCAGCTTCGCGAGTGTCTCGAGCGACGTTTCGCGCGGATGCTCGTCACGCGCAAAGACGACCGGGTCGCCCTTCTTCTGCGGAATCGTGACCGGTACGATTTCCTCGGCGAGCGTGCCGTCCTGCTGCGCACGCGCGGCCTTTTGCTGGCTGCGCAGCGCGAACAGGTCCTGATCGGCGCGGCTGACGTTGTAGTCGACAGCGACGTTTTCGGCCGTCTCCGGCATCGAATCGACGCCATGCAGCTGTTTCATCAGCGGATTGACGAAGCGCCAGCCGATCGTCGTGTCGTAGATGTCGGCCTGGCGCGCGAACGCGCTGGCGGCCTTGCCCATCACGAACGGCGCGCGCGTCATGCTTTCGACGCCGCCGGCCACCATCAGCGCGGCCTCGCCCGACTTGATCGCGCGCGCGGCCACGCCGACCGCGTCCATCCCGGAACCGCACAGGCGGTTGATCGTCGAACCCGGCACGCCCTCCGGCAAACCCGCGAGCAGCGCAGACATGCGCGCGACGTTGCGGTTGTCCTCGCCGGCCTGGTTCGCGCAGCCGTAGATCACGTCGTCGATCGCCGTCCAGTCGACGTCGCGGTTGCGCTCGACGAGCGCCTTGAGCGGCACCGCGCCGAGGTCGTCGGCGCGCACGCCGGAGAGCGCGCCGCCGTAGCGGCCGATCGGGGTACGAATCGCATCACACAGAAAAGCTTCGGTCATCAGTGTCTCCGGTCTCATGCAAGCTGGGAAGTGAGTGAAACGCGCCCCTTGCTTTGCCCGCCGGGATGCGCTTAAATGTTCTATATACGAACATAAGATCGTGTATCGAACGTTCAACGCATCATAGGGAGTGCGGGGACGACCTGTCAAGCGCCCGGTCCGCGGTGCGTTTGGCGTGTCAGGCCCCATGCGCTATCTTCTCGGCTGCACGACAATCCGACCGTTCATGACAACCGAAGACATCCAGACGAAACCGGGCGACTCCTATGTGCAGTCGTTCGCGCGCGGCCTCGCGGTGATCCGCGCATTCGACGCCCAGCGCCCGGAGCAGACGCTCACCGAGGTCGCCTCGGCCACCGGGCTCACGCGCGCCGGCGCACGCCGGATCCTGCTGACGCTGCAGACGCTCGGCTACGTCGAGGCGGACGGCCGGCTGTTCCGCCTCACGCCGAAGATCCTCGAGCTCGGCTTCGCGTATCTCACGTCGATGCCGTTCTGGAATCTCGCCGATCCGGTGATGGAGCAGTTGTCCGCGCAGATCCACGAAAGCTGCTCGGCCGCCGTGCTCGACCGCACCGAGATCGTCTATGTGCTGCGCGTGCCGACCCGCAAGATCATGACGATCAACCTGTCGATCGGCAGCCGCCTGCCCGCGTACTGCACGTCGATGGGCCGCGTGCTGCTGTCCGCGCTCGACGACGCGGCGCTCGACGAAACGCTCGCGCAGAGCGGCATCCGCGCGCATACGCCGCGCACGATCACCGACATCGGCGAACTGAAGGCGACGATCGCACAGGTGCGCCAGCAAGGCTGGGCCGTGGTCGACCAGGAACTCGAAGTGGGCTTGATGTCGATCTCCGCGCCGATCCGCAACCGGCGCGGACAGGTGATCGCCGCGATGAACATCAGCGGCAACGCGCAGCGGCACACCGCGAAGCAGATGGTGAGGGAGTTTCTCGGGCCGCTGCAGCAGGCCGCGCAGACGGTGTCGGAACTGGTCGCGCGGCGCGGGTGAGCGGTGACTTCGCCCGCCGGATCGGCAACACGGTCATTCGCGCATATAAACGCGGATAGCGCAGATATAAAGACGGGCGGCATAAGCCGCCCGCTCAACCCTCAGACTCTGCTTGCAACGTCCTTCTCTCGGAACGCGGAGCTCCCTCCGCATCGCCCAATTTAAGGATGCGGCACAGCCCCGTCAATTTGACGAGAACGAAATTGCACCGCGTCGCTTCGGACAGCGGCATCCCGCATCAGTCCATCGACTCGCGCGCCGTCTCGCGCAGCATCGCGACCGCGATCAGCGACAGCACCACGCACGCGGCCACATAGCCGGCCGGCGCGAGCTTGCTGCCCGTCGTCTTCACCAGCCAGGTCGCGATCAGCTGCGCGGTGCCGCCGAAGATCGTCACCGCGAGCGCATATGCGATCGAAATGCCCGTCGCGCGTACGTGGCGCGGCAGCGATTCGCACATCAGCGCCATTTCGGAAGCCGACCCGAGCGAATAGAACAGCAGCATCAGCGCGGTCAGCGGCAGGATCACCGACAGCGTCGGATGATGGTTCATCAGCCAGAACGCCGGGAACAGCAGCAGCACCAGCACGCCGCGCCCGACGAAGATCGGCAGGCGCCGGCTGCCGAGGCGGTCCGACAGCCAGCCGAACAGCGGACACGTCACCAGCATCACGCAGCCCGACGCGACGCCGACGAACATCGACAGCTTCATCGGCAGCCCGAGCGTGTGGATCGCATAGGTCGGCATGTAGAAGGTCAGGATGTAGGTCGACACCGTGCCGCCCATCACCGTCAGCATCAGCAGCAGCACCGTGCGCGTGTGCTGCGAGAACAGTTCGCGCAGCACGCCGCGTTCGATCCCGTGGTGGTTGTCGCCGGGCGCATCGTCCGCGAGCCGGCGGCGCAAGTACATGCCCACCGGCGCGATCAGCACGCCCACGAGGAACGGCAGGCGCCAGCCCCAGCCCTCGAGCGCGTCCTTCGTCAGCGTGTTCGACAGCAGCGCCGCGAAGCCCGAACCCATCAGCGCCGCACCGCCCTGCGTCGCGAGCTGCCAGCTCGCGCGGAACGCGCGGTGCGACGTGCCGCCCTGCTCGATCAGCGTGGACGTCGCCGCGCCGAATTCGCCGCCTTGCGAGAAGCCCTGCATCAGCCGCGCGCCGACGACCAGCAGCGGCGCGGCCACGCCGACCTGCGCGTAGGTCGGCGCGATCGCGATCAGGCCGGTGCCGAGCGCCATCAGCATGATGGTCAGGTTCAGCGCGGCCTTGCGGCCCTTGCGGTCCGCATAGACGCCGAGCACGACGCTGCCGAGCGGCCGCGTGAAGAAACCGGCGGCGAACGTCGCGACCGACAGCAGCAGCGACGTGGTCGGATCGCTCGACGGGAAGAACAGCTTGCCGATCAGCACCGCGAAAAAGCCGTACACGGTGAAATCGAAGAACTCCAGCCAGTTGCCGATCACGGCCGCCGCGATCGCGCCGCGCTTCGTGACGGCCGGCGCGCCATGCGCATCGGTTGCGGCGGCGCCCGTCGACGCGGGGTGCAGTGCGAGATGGTCTTTCTGCATCGTTCGTCTCTCCTCTCAATGCGGCCGGAAGCGCCGGCCGCTCGTCGCGTGTCGCCGCCGGGGTTACTGCCCGAGGTAACGCTCCACGAGGCGCGTCCAGAACGCCGCGCCGATCGGCAGGTTGCGATCGTTGAAGTCGTACTTCGGGTTGTGCACCATGCAGCCGTCCTCGCCTTCGCCGTTGCCGAGCCGCACGAACGAGCCGGGCCGCTGCTGCAGCATGAACGCGAAATCCTCGCTGCCCATCAGCAGGTCGGCCTGCTCGACCACATGCGCGTCGCCGACCAGTTCGCGCGCGACCTGCGCGGCGAAATCCGTTTCGGCATCCGTATTGACGACGACCGGATAGCCTTCGATGTACTCGACGTGCGCGGTCGCGCCATAGCTCGCGGCCTGCGACTCGGCGAGCTCGACGATGCGGCGCTTGAGCAGCGCGCGCACGTCGGGGCTGAACGAACGCACGCTGAGTTCGAGACGCGCGCCGTTCGGGATCACGTTGTTCGCGGTGCCCGCGTGCATCGAGCCGACCGTGACGACCGCCGGCTGCGACGGGTCGACGTTGCGCGCGACGATCGTCTGCAGCGCCATCACGATGCTGGCCGCGACGACCACCGGATCGACCGTCAGGTGCGGCCGCGCCGCGTGGCCGCCGACGCCCTCGATCGAGATGATCGCCTTGTCGCCGGCCGACATGAACGGGCCGCGCCGCGTGAGGAACACGCCGGGTGCCGCGCCCGGATGGTTGTGCATGCCGAACACCGCATCGCACGGAAAGCGCTCGAACAGGCCGTCGTCGATCATCTTCTTCGCGCCGCTGTCGACGCCGTGCTCTTCCGCCGGCTGGAAATACAGGTGCACGGTGCCGGAGAAATTGCGCGTCTTCGCGAGGTGCTGCGCGGCACCGAGCAGCATCGTCGTGTGGCCGTCGTGGCCGCACGCGTGCATCTTGCCGTGCGTGCCGCTTGCATACGGCAGGCCGGTCGCCTCGAGGATCGGCAGCGCGTCCATGTCGGCGCGGATGCCGATGCTGCGCGTGCCGTCGCCCGCGCGCAGCGTGCCGACCACGCCCGTCTTGCCGACCCCGCGCGTCACCTGCCAGCCCCACTGCTCGAGCTTGTCCGCGACGAGCGCCGCCGTTTCGTGCTCCTCGTACGCGAGTTCCGGGTGGCGGTGAATGTGATGGCGGATCTCGCGCAACCCGCCGGCGGCGGGCATCAGATCCTCGATTTCGGTGAATCGGGCGTCGGTGGTCATCAAGCGGCTCCTGCTGATCGTCAGCGTGTCAGCCGCACGCAAACGGTGCGTGCGGGAAAGCGAGCCACTATAGCGAGCCGATATCGGTTCAATAAGATGCGGAATTTTTCACCGCGATAAGCTTTATTAATCAGGGTTAACGCGGGCAAAGGTCGTCGGCACGCGTTCGCCCGGCGCGATCGACACGCCCGCTATTGATTTTTGAGACGAACGGTCTATTATTCGGCCATGGATGTTCGAACCGATCCGCCGCGCCGCCGCGGCAGGCCACCGAAGCAGCACGAAGACCTCGTCGCGACACGTGACATGCTGTTGCGCACCGGGCTGGAGGTGCTCACCGAAAAGGGCTTTTCCGCCACCGGGCTCGACGAGATCCTCGGGCGCGCCGGCGTGCCGAAAGGCTCGTTCTATCACTACTTCGACAGCAAGGAGGCGTTCGGCCTCGAGCTGATCGATCGCTACGCCGAGTTCTTCGCGCGCAAGCTGGACCGTCATTTCAGCGAGACTGAAGCAACGCCGCTGGCGCGCGTGCGCGCGTTCGTCGACGATGCGCGCGACGGCATGGCCCGCTACGAATACAGCCGAGGCTGCCTGATCGGCAACCTCGGCCAGGAAATGGGCGCGCTGCCCGAGCGTTTCCGCGCGCGCCTGCGTGAGACGTTCGAGGATTGGCAGCGCCGTCTGGCCGACTGCCTGATCGCGGCACAGCAAGCCGGCGAACTGGCGGCCTCGGCCGATCCCGCCGAGCTGGCCGCGTTCTTCTGGATCGGCTGGGAAGGCGCCGTGCTGCGCGCGAAACTCGAACGCAGCGACGTGCCGCTCGCGCTGTTCGCACAGTTTTTCTTCAATGGATTGCCTCGCCGCTGAGTTTTTTTGCCATTAACTAGACGATCGGTCTAGAAAGGAGGACGGATGTTCCAGGGCATCGTGATCGACAAGGACGAGACCGGCCAGCACGCGCGGCTGCAGACGCTGGACGACGCGCAGCTGCCTGCGGGCAACGTGACGATCCGGGTCGGCTATTCGACGTTGAACTACAAGGACGGGCTCGCGATCACCGGCAAGAGCCCGGTGGTCCGCAAATTTCCGATGGTGCCGGGCATCGACCTCGTCGGCGAGGTCGAACACAGCACGCACCCGGACTACCGGGCAGGCGACCGCGTCGTGCTGAACGGCTGGGGCGTCGGCGAAACGCATTGGGGCGGCCTCGCGCAGAAGGCACGCGTCGACGGCGACTGGCTGGTGCCGCTGCCGTCCGCGTTTTCGCCGCAACAGGCGATGGCCATCGGCACGGCCGGCTACACCGCGATGCTGTGCGTGATGGCGCTGGAACGGCATGGCGTGCGCCCGGACGATGGCGAGATCGTGGTGACCGGCGCGGCCGGCGGCGTCGGCAGCGTCGCCACCGCCCTCCTCGCGCGGCTCGGGTATCGCGTCGTCGCCGTGACCGGCCGCCCGGCCGATGCCGACTATCTGCGCCAGCTCGGCGCGGTTGAGATCCTCGACCGTTCGCAGTTCGGCGCACCCGGCAAGCCGCTCGGCAAGGAACGCTGGGCCGGCGCGGTCGACGTCGCCGGCAGCCATGTGCTCGCCAACGTGTGCGCGACCACGCGCTACCGTGGCGTGGTGACGGCCTGCGGCCTGGCCGCCGGCATGGACTTCCCCGCGACCGTTGCGCCGTTCATCCTGCGCGGCGTGACGCTCGTCGGCATCGACAGCGTGATGTGCCCGCGCGCCGAGCGTCTGGAAGCATGGCGCAGGCTCGCGTCCGATCTCGACGTCGAGAAACTGGGCACCATCAGCCATCAGGTCGGCCTCGCAAATGTCATCCCGCTCGCCGAGGACCTGATCGGCGGCAAGGTGCGCGGCCGCATCGTCGTGGACGTCAACGCATGACGCCGGCGACGGCGACGGCGACGGCGACGGCGACGGCGACGGCGACGGCGACGGCGACGGCGACGGCGACGGCGACGCATCGTTTCATACCCGGCCGGTGGCGCGCGCATCGCGTTCGCCCGTGCCGCTTTATCCAGGAGACCTCATGACCGCTGCAGACCACGCGCCCGTCAGCCGCTTTCCGGTGCCCGCGCTCGAAGACCTGCCCGACGACATTCGCGAACGCATCGCGGCCGTCCAGGAAAAGTCGGGCTTCATCCCGAACGTGTTCCTCACGCTCGCGCATCGCCCGGACGAGTTTCGCGCGTTCATCGCGTATCACGACGCGCTGATGGACAAGCCGGGCAACCTCACCAAGGCCGAACGCGAAATGATCGTCGTGGCCACCAGCAGCGTGAACCAGTGCCAGTACTGCGTGATCGCGCACGGCGCGATCCTGCGCATCCGCGCGAAGGATCCGCTGATCGCCGACCAGGTCGCGACCAACTACCGCAAGGCCGACATCACCGCTCGACAGAAGGCGATGCTCGACTTCGCGATGAAGGTTTCGCAGACTGCACACCAGGTGGGCGAAGCGGACTTCGACACGCTGAAGTCGCATGGCTTCACCGAAGAGGACGCGTGGGACATCGCGGCGATTTCGGCGTTCTTCGGGATGTCGAACCGCATCGCGAACGTGACGAACATGCGGCCGAACGCGGAGTTCTACGCGCTGGGGCGCTGAGGACCGCCGGCAACGGCGATCGCCGTCGAAGACCGGGGCGTGCATGCGCCCGGTCTTCCTCGGGTCGCCGCGCGCAATTGGCGTCGGCGTCGGCGTCGGCGTCGGCGTCGGCGTCGGCATCTGCATCTGCAATCGGCAATCGGCAATCGACGACACGGCGCGACGCTCGCGCGAACCCGCGCCGCCCCGGCTCCCGCGCTTACCCGACCTGCTTCAACGCCTGCAGCCCATCCGGCAGCTTCGCGTCCGGGAACATCGTCGACAGCGTCGTATCGCGCCACCGCGCCGCCTCCTCTGCGCGCTGCGCTTCCGCCTGCTCGCACACGAACAGCGCATCGCCGCCGAGCAGCAAGCGCATCGGCACGTCGTCGCGACGCGACAGCTCGACGATCAGCGCCGCGATCCGCGCGGGATCGCCGACCTCGTGACCGCCGTACGCGCCGAGCAATTCGAGCATTTTCCCGACTGACGGCTGATAGTCGGGCAGCAGGCCGTCGACCGCACGCTTCGCCTCCGAGGCCCATTCGGTGCGCATCCCGCCCGGCTCCAGCGTGCAGACGCGCACGCCGAACGGCGCGACTTCCTTCGACAGCACGTCGCTGAACCCGCCGACCGCCCACTTCGCGGCCTGATACGCGGACAGGCCAACCGTCGCCGTGCGCCCGCCGACCGACGAAACCTGGAAGATGTGGCCCGCGCGCTGCGCGCGCATCGTCGGCAGCACCGCGCGCGTCAGGTTGACCACGCCGAACAGGTTCGTTTCGATCTGGTCGCGGAAGTCGTCGGCACCCATCTGCTCGAACGGTGCCGTATGACCGTAGCCCGCGTTGTTCACCAGCACGTCGATGCGGCCGAACGCGTCGCGGGCCGCCGCCACCGCATGCTCCGCCGCCGCCGCGTCGGTCACGTCGAGTTCCATCGGCAGCAGCCGGTCGCCGTACCGTGCTTCCAGATCCGCGAGCCGCGCGGGATCGCGCGCGCCGGCCACCAGACGATCGCCCGCCGCCAGCACCGCTTCCGCGATCGAGCGCCCCAGGCCGCGTGCGGCCCCCGTTACCAGCCAGACTTTCGACATTTTTCCACTCCTCGACAAAGTTGAAACCAAAAATGAATGATTACTCACTCATTAATATGGGCGACGAGACGATCGTTTTCGCCGCGCGTCGCCCTGCCTGAAACCGCCTTCCGTCGGTGCGGCAGCGCCCGAACCCAAGGCGCCGCCGATCACCCGTCTTCAGATTTCCGTCACGCCGATCGCCACTCACACCGCGTGCAACACGGCCCACAGCGCACGAAACCCGGCCTCGCGGTACGCATCGGCCAACGCCGGGTCGCGCGCGATCGACTCCATCGCCGTTTCCGCGATCGACGTGAACAGCGCCGCGCAGAACGCGTGCGCGTCGTCGGTCTTCAGCCCGCCCGCCGCGGCGACTTGCGCACGCAGCAACGCGCTGATCGCGCCGAAGCCTTCGGTACCGGCCGCGCGATGCGTGTCGTCGATACGGCCGCTCACGCCGAGCTGCTGCAGCGCGCGCCGCCCGTCCGGGTTCGCGACGCCCCACGACACATAGCCGTTCCACGCATGCCGCATCGCCTGTTCGGCCGGCGCGTGCTCCGGAAACCCGGTCATCATCGCGTCGCGCAGGCCGGCCTTCAGGCTCAGGTACAGCGCGTTCAGCAGCGCATCCTTGGTCTCGAAATAGGTGAACACCGTGCCTTCCGCCACGCCGGCGAGCCGCGCGATGCGCGCGGTGGTCGCGCCCGCGCCGTCCTCCGCGAGCGCGCGGGCGGCAGCGGCGAGGATGGCGTCGTGCTTGTCGGGACTGCGCGGTCGGGCCACGTTCGATTCCTTTAATGAGTGAGCGCTCAATCATAATCGCGCCAACGCAGGTCATGCAAGCCCTGTTACATACGCGGGAACCGATCCGCAATCGATCAAAAGCGTGCACTATTAGTGTTTTCACGTACTGGCGCGCCAACCCACCGGCGCCCGGCGCTCGCCGTTCGTTCCACGCTCACACCGCTTCAGACCGCGAACCACTCATGACGAATAAGCCCAACCAGACCGAAGCCGACCAACCCGTCGACATGATCATCTTCGGCGGCGGCGGCGACCTGGCCGCCCGCAAGCTGTTGCCCGCGCTGTACATGGCGCACCTGCACTGCAACCTGCCGCCGGAGACGCGCATCATCGCGGTCGGCCGCCGCGACTGGGGCATCGACGGCTACCGCAAGTTCATGGACGAGCAATCGCGCCCGTTCATCGACGACAAGGCCTTCGACGCCGACGCGTGGAGTCGTTTCCTCGACCTGTTCCAGTACGTGCTGATCGACGTGAGCGCGCCGGAAGACTACGCGCGCCTCGCCGAAGCGGCGCGCAGCGACGCGATCCGCGTGTTCTATCTGTCGACGTCGCCCGAGCTGTTCACGACGATCTGCGACAACCTGTCGGCCGCGCAGCTCGTCGATGCGCGCTCGCGCGTCGTCCTCGAAAAGCCGCTCGGCCACGATCTCGCGTCGGCGAAGGCGATCAACGATGCGGTCGGCAAGCATTTCGCGGAATCGCAGATCTACCGGATCGACCATTACCTCGGCAAGGAAACCGTGCAGAACCTGATGGTGCTGCGCTTCGGCAACCCGATCTTCGGGCCGCTGTGGCAGGCGCCGAGCATCCGCAGCGTGCAGATCACGGTGGCGGAAACGGTCGGCGTCGGCAGCCGCGCGGGCTTCTACGATCACACCGGCGCGCTGCGCGACATGGTGCAGAACCACCTGCTGCAGCTGCTGTGCATCGTCGCGATGGAGCCGCCGGTGTCGCTCGACCCGGACGCGGTGCGCGACGAGAAGCTGAAGGTGCTGCGCTCGCTGCGGCCGATGGCGCTGTCGGACGTCGCACGCGACACGGTGCGCGGCCAGTACACGGCCGGCGCGGTCGACGGCCAGCCGGTCAAGGGCTATCTCGACGAGGAGAACGTGCCGGCGGACAGCCACGCGGAGACCTTCGTCGCGCTGCGTGCGCACATCAACAACTGGCGCTGGGCGAACGTGCCGTTCTTCCTGCGCACCGGCAAGCGGCTGCAGCGCCGCCAGTCGGAAATCGTGATCGAGTTCGCCGACATGCCGTTCTCGATCATCCCGACCGGCCCGCGCCACTACAGCAACCGCCTCGTGATCCAGCTGCAGCCGGAAGAGTCGATCCAGCTGCAGATGCTCGCGAAGGAGCCGGGCAGCGGGATGAAGATGGTGCCCGTGAGCCTGAACCTCGACCTGCAGCAGGCGATTCCGGAACGGCGCGCGGAAGCGTACGAACGGCTGCTGATCGACGTGATCCGCGGGCGCCTCACGCACTTCATGCGCCGCGACGAACTCGAGGCCGCCTGGTCGTGGGTCGAGCCGATACTCAACGGCTGGAAGCAACTCGGCGACCGTCCGCGCCTGTACACCGCAGGCACGTTCGGGCCGGCGGCATCGTCGGCGCTGCTGGCGCGCGACAACATGTCGTGGTCCGAAGAGGCGTAAGAAGCTTAAGAAGCGCAGCACACGATGGCATGCCGGCGACGCGAGCGCCGTTGGCATGCCGGGTCACATCAGGGGCGCCCGCCGCACACCGCCCGCCTCCCGGCCGTAACCTTCGGCCAGAGAAAATCCGCTGAGCCGTCCTGCGCGGGAACGGCACCCGGCGGCGACGACGCAGCCGTCCCGGCTACACCGTCCCCATCCACGCCGCCTTGCGCCGCGTCGGCGCATCGCTGCCGCCGCTCCCGCCGCCCAGCACCTCGATCATGTAATCGACGAACGACGCGATCCGCGACGAAATCGCGGTATTCCGGTAATACACCGCGTTGATCGGCTGCTCGACGTCGAGCGTCTGCCGCGCGAGCACCTGCACGAGCCGCCCGGCCTCGCGATCCTGCGCGGTCATGAAATCCGACAGGCACACGACGCCCGCGCCCTCCAGCGCGAGCTGCCGCAGCGTCTCGCCGCTCGACGACCAGATAGCGGGCTCGATGCGGCTCGGCTCGCCGTCCGCGCCGAGGATCGGCCACACGTTCAGCGATTCGGGCTGGGTGAAGCCGAGCAGCGTGTGCTTGCCGAGATCCTCGACCTTGCGCGGCTGGCCGTGCGCTTCGATATAGGCGGGGCTCGCGAGGATGCGCAGCCGGCTGTTGCCGATCCGCCGGCTGTGCAAGGTCGAATCCTTGAGCCGGCCGATCCGGATCGCGACGTCGGTGCGCCGCTCGAGCAGGTCGATGATGCCTTCGTTGCTGTTCAGCTCCAGGTCGACCTTCGGGAAGCGTTCGCGGTAGCCGCGCACGAGCGGCACGATCACGTGCAGCATGAACGGCGTCGCGGCATCGACGCGCAACCGCCCCGACGGCATTTCGCGCCGCGCGAGCATCTGCTCCTCGGCGTTCTCGACCGATTCGATGATCGCGCGCGCCTCCTGCAGGAACGCGCGCCCCTCTTCGGTCAGTTCGAGCCGGCGCGTGGTCCGGCGCAGCAGCGTGGTCTTCAGCTTCTCCTCGAGCCGCGCGAGCGTGCGGCTCGTGGCCGACACGGTGAGGTCGAGCTGCTGGGCGGCGGCGGTGATCGAACCGGTGTCGACCACGGCGGCAAAGGCCTGGAGTTCGTCGAGGGTGATCTTCATTGTTGATCTGAAATCAAAACAATTTGGTTTATAGACCAGTTTTTCCGCAAAAGTAAAGGCGGCACACTGCGCTCCATCCTCACTGGAACCAGGATCCCGCCATGCCACTCGCCCTGCTTGCGCTGACCATCAGCGCCTTTGCCATCGGCACGACCGAATTCGTGATCGTCGGGCTGATCCCGACGATCGGCGCCGATCTCGGCGTCAGCCTGCCGTCGGCCGGCCTGCTCGTCAGCCTCTACGCGCTGAGCGTCGCGATCGGCGCGCCGCTCCTCACCGCGCTCACCGGCCGCGTGCCGCGCAAGATGCTGCTCGCCGCGCTGATGGCGCTCTTCACCGTCGGCAACCTCGTCGCCTGGCAGGCGCCGGGCTACGAATCGCTGATCGTCGCGCGCGTGCTCACCGGCCTCGCACACGGCGTGTTCTTCTCGGTCGGCTCGATCATCGCGACCACGCTCGTGCCGAAGGACAAGGCCGCCAGCGCGATCGCGACGATGTTCAGCGGGATGACCGTCGCGTTCGTCGCCGGCATTCCGCTCGGCACCTTCATCGGCCAGCACTTCGGCTGGCGCGCGACGTTCCTGATCGTCGCGCTGTTCGGCCTCGTCGCGTTCCTCGGCGCGGTGGCGTTCGTGCCGCGCGGTCTTCCGCAAACGCCGCCGGCGCCGCTCGCCCGCCAGTTCCGCGTGCTCGCCCAGCCGCGCCTGCTGCTCGTCTACGCGATGACGGCGGTCGGCTACGGCGGCTCGCTGATCGCGTTCACCTACATGGCACCGCTGCTCGAACAGATCGCCGGCTTCACGCCATCGCAGGTCAGCCTCGTGCTCGTCGGCTACGGCGTGTCGGTCGCGGTCGGCAACGTGTGGGGCGGCAAGCTCGCCGACAGCGTCGGCCCGGTCAAGGCGCTCAAGCGGATCTTCCTGCTGCTCGCGATCGTGCTGCTCGCGCTGACCTTCACGGTGCACGTGAAATGGCTCGCGGTGCTGACGATGCTCGCGTGGGGCGCGGTCGCGTTCGGCAACGTGCCGGGCCTGCAGGTGTACGTCGTCAAGCAGGCGCGCCACTTCGCGCCGGACGCCACCGACGTCGCATCGGGCTTCAACATCGCCGCGTTCAACCTCGGCGTCGCGGGCGGCTCGTCGCTCGGCGGCCTGATCGTCGCGAACGTCGGCCTCGGCCACACGCCGTGGATCGCCGCCGCCGTCACGCTCGGCGCATTCGCGCTGACCGCGCTGAGCGGCCGTCTCGACCGCGGCCAGGGGCTGCCCGAACGCACGGCCGAACCCGTCGAACTCGCCCATTGAACGTCAACCTTTTGCAGGAGCTGCTCAGCATGAACGCATCGACCCAACGCCCGCCGTTCGCCGGCAAGACGTTCGAAGTCCGTTACGAGGGCCTCACCGCGCTCAACGCCTATGACGAAGACGGCCTCCGCATGCGCTACGAAATCACCGAAGGCGCATACGCCGGCGCGAAGGGCGAAGTCGCCTGCACGTGGCAGCACGTCGCCGGCGAGACCTATGCGATCTCGTGGCAGGAAGCCGACCGCGCCACCGTGGTGCACATCGACGACTTCGCGGCCGGCACATCGCGCTCGTTCTTCACCGCGGCGTCGCTCGATTTCTACCGGCTCGAAGGCAGCCTGCGCGCGATCTGAACGGAGACGCCCGATCATGTCCACCTCACTCGACAAGCTCACCGCCGGCGGCTTCAGCATCGGCATCGAACTGCCGCTCGACAACGACTGGTCGCCGGCCGGCGACGCGAAGCGCCAGCATGACGGCCGCCGCCCCGGCGTGCCCGACCTGGAAATGCACGCGGAACTCGCGCAACTGGCCGACACGCTCGGCTTCCGCGCGCTCTGGGTGCGCGACGTGCCGGTGTACGACCCGTCGTTCGGCGACGCCGCGCAGGTGTTCGAGACCTTCTCGTATCTCGGCTACCTCGCCGGCATCACGCGCGACATCCTGCTCGGCACGGCGGCCGTCGTGCTGCCGCTGCGCGAACCGCTGCTGACGCTGAAATCCGCCGCGACGATCCAGGAACTGAGCCGCTCACGCCTGCTGCTCGGCGTCGCGAGCGGCGACCGGCCGGTCGAATATCCGCTGTTCGGCCGCGACTTCGCATCGCGCGGCGCGAATTTCCGCGACCAGATCGCGCTGCTGCGCGACGGCGCGCGCGCTCACCTGCCGCCGGGCCTCGACGTGCTGCCGGCCGCGCGCTCGCCGGTGCCGCTGCTCGTCGCGGGTCTCGCGCAGCAGACGCCCGCCTGGATCGGCGAACACATGGACGGCTGCCTCGCGTATCCGGGCACGCCGGACGATCACCTGAAACGGGTCGCGAACTGGCGCGCGGTGGCCGGCAACAAGCCGTACGTGAGCTTCATCCACCTCGACCTCGCGGATGATCCGCACGAGCCGCTGCAGCGGCACCGCTTCGGCGCGCGCGCCGGGCGCATCGCGCTGACGGAGGAACTCGCGGCGATGCGCGACGCGGGCGTGCAGCACATCGGCCTGCATTTCCGCCGCAACCGCCGTCCGCTCGACGAGACGATGGCCGAGATCGCGTCGGACGTGCTGCCGGCATTCCATGCGAATGCGAACGACGCTGCCGACACGAGCGCGCACACGGCCACGGCCTGACGAAGGCACGCCGGCAGCCGGCTCGACCCACGACAGATATTTGACTTTAAATCAAATATTTTTGACCTCTAAAGGCGTTTATCTCATCAGTATCAAACGCCAGAATGACTTCCATACCGCAATCGGTCCACCTATCCCAGGAGCACAAGATGAGCAACATTCCCGCATTCGGCCTCGGTACGTTCCGCCTGCAAGGCCAGGTTGTGATCGACTCGGTCCGTAACGGCCTCGAAGTCGGCTATCGCGCGATCGACACCGCGCAGATCTACGGCAACGAAGCCGAAGTCGGCGAAGCGATCGCCGCGTCGGGCGTGCGCCGCGAAGACGTGTTCCTCACGACGAAGATCTGGGTCGACAACTACGCACCGGAAAAGCTGGTGGCGAGCCTCGAGGAGAGCCTGCGCAAGCTGCGCACCGACTATGTCGACCTGACGCTGATCCACTGGCCGGCCCCGGACAACGGCGTGTCGCTCGAGGCATTCATGACTGCGCTCGCCGAAGCCAAGGCGAAGGGCCTCACGCGCCAGATCGGCATCTCGAACTTCAACATCGAACTGACGAAGCAAGCGATCGCGGTGGTCGGCAAGGATGCGATCGCGACGAACCAGATCGAACTCAGCCCGTACCTGCAGAACCGCAAGCTGGTCGAGTTCCTGAACGCCGAAGGCATCCACGTGACGTCGTACATGACGCTCGCGTACGGCAAGGTGCTCGGCGACCCGGTGATCGGCGCGATCGCGCGGCGTCACGACGCGACGCCGGCGCAAGTCGCGCTGGCCTGGGCACTGCAACTCGGCTACTCGGTGATCCCGTCGTCGACCAAGCGCGAGAACCTCGCGAGCAACCTGCTCGCGCAGACGCTGCGCCTCACCGACGAAGACATGGCGCAGATCGCCGCGCTCGAGCGCAACGGCCGCGAAGTCGATCCGGCCGGCCTCGCGCCGACGTGGGACTAAGCGCGCCGCACCCTCAATCGACCCGTCCGCGGCCAGCCGGCCGCGGCACCGACAGGAATCCATCATGACCCAGGACCCGCTGTTCCAACCGCTGCAATTCGGCGCGCTGACGCTGCCGAACCGCATCGTGATGCCGCCGATGACGCGCTCGCGCGCGAGCCAGCCCGGCGACGAAGCCAACGAACTGATGGCCGCGTATTACGCGCAGCGCGCGAGTGCGGGCCTGATCGTCAGCGAAGGCACCTACATCGCGCCGCTCGGCAAGGGCTACGCATGGACGCCCGGCATCCACACGCCGTCGCAGGTCGCCGGCTGGCGCAAGGTGACGGACGCCGTCCACGCCACGCACGGCCGCATCTTCGCGCAGCTGTGGCACGTCGGCCGGCTGAGCCACACGAGCCTGCTCGGCGGCCGGCAACCCGTGTCGTCGTCGCCGCTCCAGGCGAAGGGCGTGAACGTGTTCATCGCCGGTGAAGACGGCAGCACGCCGGGCTTCGTGCAGGCCTCCGAGCCGCGCGCGCTGTCCGTCGACGAAATCCGCGAGATCGTCGATCAGTACCGCGCCGCCGCGCGCAACGCGATCGAGGCAGGCTTCGACGGCGTCGAGCTGCATGGCGCGAACGGCTATCTCGTGAACCAGTTCATCGACTCGAACGCGAACACGCGCACCGACGCGTACGGCGGCTCGCTCGAAAACCGGCTGCGCTTCCTGCGCGAAGTCACGCAGGCGCTGATCGAAGGCACCGGCGACGCATCGCGCGTCGGCATCCGCCTCGCGCCGTTGACCACGCTGAACGGCTGCGTCGACGACGATCCGGAAACGACCTACCTCGCCGCCGCGAAGCTGCTCGGCGAACTCGGCGTCGGCTACCTGCACATCGCGGAAGCCGACTGGGACGATGCGCCGCTGATGCCGGTCGAATTCAAGCAGCAGCTGCGTGCCGCGTACCCGGGCGTGCTGATCTACGCCGGCGCGTACACAGCAGAGCGCGCCCGCGAAGCGATCGCCGCCGGCTGGGCCGACCTCGTCGCCTTCGGCCGCCCGTTCGTCGCGAACCCCGACCTGCCCGAGCGCCTGCGCACCGGCGCCGCGCTCACGCCGCACGACCGCAATACGCTGTTCGGCGGCGGCGCACAGGGCCTGACCGACTATCCGACGCTCGCGCAAGCCGCGGCGTAAACGATCCGAAGGAATCCTGCATGAAAGCAACGCTCGCCCGGCTCGCGCTCGCCGCGAGCCTGCCGTTCACGGCGGCCCAGGCGGCGCGCGCCGCGCGGCCAGCATGCTTGCAACGTCTCGCCGCTCAGCCGATCCGCATCGACAGCTCGACATCGCCGCCGAACGGCACCGACAGGTAGCCGTTCTCCGGCGCACGCACGTAGGCGAGGTAGTCGGGGCTGTATTCCGCGTTGTCGGCGACGACGAACGCGCCGGGCCGCAGCCGCGGCTCGACCCGCGCGAGGATCTCCGGATACAGCGCCTTCGCGCCGTCGAGCAACACGAGATCGACGGTCTCCGGCAGATCGGCCGCCAGCGTGCGCAGCGCATCGCCCACGCGGATTTCCACCAGATCGGCCAGCCCGGCCGCCGTCAGATTCGCGCGCGCCCGTTCGACCTTCGACGCTTCGAACTCGCTCGTGATCACCCGGCCGCCGCCGTTGTCGCGCAGCGCGGCCGCGAGGTGCAGCGTCGAGATGCCGAACGACGTGCCGAATTCGACGATCGAGCGCGCACCGCAGCCGCGCGCGAGCATGTACAGCAGCGTGCCCGTCTCGCGCGACACCGCGAGCGGATAGTCCTTCAGGCGTGCATAGAAATCGGCGTAACCGGTCTTGCTGCGCATCAGCCGCGCGTGCTCGTCGTGCGACAGGTCGGCGAAGTCCGGGCTCGACGCGGGCGACGATGCCTCGGCTTCGTCGAACAGGCGCGCGAGCAGCGCCGCCAGCGGGTCGTGAATCAGGGTGGTCATGCGAATCTCCGGTGTCAGGTTGAGTGCGTCAGGGCGCCCGACTAGAATATGACGAACTATTCATGTTTTACTATTCGCATTGGCAGACCCGTCATGACCGACCGCCGCAACACCCCGATCGCCTCGCGCAGACTGCCTCGGCAGGCCCGCTCGACCCAGCTCGTCGACGCCGTGCTGCAGGCCGCTATTCAGGTTCTGGCGACCGAAGGCGCGCAGCGCTTCACGATGGCGCGCGTCGCCGAGCGCGCCGGCGTGAGCGTCGGCTCGCTGTACCAGTACTTCCCGAACAAGGCGGCCGTGCTGTTCCGGCTCCAGCACGACGAGTGGCGGCAGACGTCCGGGATGCTCTGCGCGATTCTGCAGGACCCGCAGCAGACGCCGCCCGAGCGCCTGCGCACCGCCGTCCACGCGTTCATCCGTTCTGAATGCGACGAAGCGCCCATGCGCATCGCACTCGATGATGCCGCGCCGCTCTATCGCGACGCCCCCGAGGCGCAGGAAGTGAAGGCCGCGTGCAACCGGATCTTCAGCGCGTTCATGCGCGAAGCGCTGCCCGACGTGCCCGACGCCACGCATGCGCTCGCGTGCGAATTGATCATGACGACGCTCACGACGGGCGGCAAGGCATTCTCCGAAACCGCGCGCACGCCTGCGGAAATCGACGCATATGCGACCGCGATGGCCGACATGTTCTGCACGTACCTCGCGCATCTCGCGCGTGTCTGATGCAGTGGCAGGCCAGGACGAGCGCGGGCGCGGCCCGCGCGCGGCACCGGCATCATCCGGATGCGGGTTGCGCACGGCCGCGTTTTCACATCCGGCGCGGCTGTTTCCGCGCGCCCGCGCAGCCTCTCCGAAAGTCCTTCGTAAGAGTCGATGCATCACCCGCTCCCGCCCCGCCCGCCGACCCTGCATTCAAATAGTCGCCTTAACGGATTCGAACTAGGCGTATACACGCGTTCCGCGACCACGAAGCCCCGTTGCACGCCGATATAAGCGCTGCGACATGCGCTGCATGCTCATCCCCCAATGGGACGTGACGGGCCGTTCGCCTAACCTTCGCTACGGCAAAGCACACGTGACAGGATCGACCGCACCACGCGTCGCACGACGCGGCATACGCGCCCCCTTCGACGCGCGTACGACGACACGACTCACGCGTGAAGCGTCCCCACGACGCCGCCGAACATTCCAACCAGATTCGAGACACCCTGACGACGGTCCGCCACGGGCCGTTTCAGCATGCTGATAAAGGAGCAAGCTCATGAGTGATACCCCGGTGCAGCCGACGGTCGGCGTCGGCGCGGAAGAAACGGACTTCGGCACCAAGGGAGTCATCGACCGGTACTTCGGCATTTCGTCGCGCGGCAGCACGCAGCGTCGCGAAATCGTCGCGGGCGTGACCACTTTCCTCGCGATGGTCTACTCCGTGTTCGTCGTGCCCGGCATGTTCGGCAAGGCCGGCTTCGACACGAGCGCGGTATTCGTCGCGGTCTGCCTCACCACCGCGTTCGGTTCGCTGCTGATGGGCCTGTGGGCGAAGCTGCCGATCGCGATCGGCTGCGCGATTTCGCTGACGGCGTTCACCGCGTTCGGGCTCGTGCTCGGCAAGGGCCTGCCGCCGGCCGTCGCGCTCGGCGCCGTGTTCCTGATGGGTCTCGTGTTCACGGGCATCTCGGTCACCGGCGTGCGTTCGTGGATCCTGCGCAACCTGCCCGCGGGCGTCGCGCACGGCACCGGGATCGGCATCGGCCTGTTCCTGCTGCTGATCGCGTCGAACGACGTCGGCCTCGTGATCAAGAATCCGGGCGCCGGCCTGCCGGTCTCGCTCGGCCAGATCACCGCGTTCCCGGTCATCATGTCGGTCGTCGGCCTCGCCGCGATCTTCGGGCTCGAGAAGCGTCGCGTGCCGGGCGGCATCCTGCTCGTCGTGGTCGCGATTTCGCTGATCGGCCTCGCGTTCGATCCGGCCGTGAAGTACCGCGGCATCTTCGCGCTGCCGTCGCTGAGCGCACCGGGCCACGCGTCGCTGATCGGCGCGATGGACATCAAGGGCGCATTGTCGATGGCCGTGCTGCCGAGCGTGCTGGCGCTCGTGATGACCGCCGTGTTCGACGCGACCGGCACGATCCGCGCGGTCGCGGGCCAGGCCGGCCAGCTCGACGAGAACGGCCGCATCATCAACGGCGGCCGCGCGCTGACCGCCGATTCGGTCAGCTCGATCTTCTCCGGCTTCCTCGGCGGCGCGCCGGCGGCGGCCTACATCGAGTCGAGCGTCGGCGTGGCGGCCGGTGCGAAGACGGGCCTCGCGGCCGCGGTGGTCGGCGTGCTGTTCCTGGTCGTGATGTTCTTCTCGCCGCTCGCGGGCCTCGTGCCGTCGTACGCCACGGCCCCCGCGCTGATGTACGTCGGCCTGCTGATGCTCGGCAGCGTGAGCAAGCTGCACATGGACGACATGGTCGACGCGATGTCGGGCCTCGTGTGCGCGGTGTTCATCGTGCTGACCGCGAACATCGTGACGGGCATCATGCTCGGCTTCTCGACGCTCGTGATCGGCCGCGTCGCCAGCGGCGAATTCCGCAAGCTCAACGTCGGCACCGTGCTCATCGCGGCCGTGCTCGTCACGTTCTATCTCGGCGGCTGGGCGATCTGACCGCGGATCATGCGCGACGTCGCCTGCCGAAGGGCGGCGCGCATCGGGACGGCATCGTCTCCTCCACCATCGTCGTTGATGGTCTCCAGGCTCGGGAACGTACGTTTCCGGGCTTTTTTTCGTCGGTGCGACGGGGGTTCCGGCGGGCCCTCCGGCCGGGACGGGAAACCGCGGCAGCGTGCCGCGCATCGCGAATCCGCACGCGGTGCTACGATCGCGTTTTATCCTCCGGAACGCTCATGAATCCGTTCGGCATCGTCTCCGAATCAGACACGCGGACCGCGGCGCGCAAGCCACCGTTCATCCCGTCGTTCGGTTTCGTCGAAGTTCATGAATCGCGGCCGATCGACGCGCCGCCGTCGCGCATCATCGATGCGGTGGCCACGCTCGACATGCGCGCCGATCCCGTCATCGACGCGCTGCTTGCCGTGCGCGAAGCGCCGGCGGCCATCGCCCGCGCGCTGGGCCAGCGTCCGGCCGGCGCCGCCCGCGAGCGCTTCGGCTTCGATTCGTTCACGCTGCTGCATCGCGACGACACGTCGCTGTCGCTCGGGCTCGTCGGACGCTTCTGGCGTCCGACGCCCGACGTGCGCACGATCGACGACGCCGCGGCGTTCGTGCGGCACGACGATCCGGATGACGCGAAGCTGGTGTTGCGCTTCGAGGTCGTCGGGCTGTCGTCAGGCGCGCGGCTGCTGCGCACCGAAACCTTCGTGCACTGTCCGAGCGCGCGCACGCGCCTGCTGTTCCTGCCGTACTGGCTCGCGATCCGGCTCGGGAGCGGCTGGATCCGCCGCCGCACGCTCGCGGCCGTCGAACTGGCGCTCGCCTGACACGCCGGGACGCCGTCGAACGGAAACGCGATGATGTCGTATCGCGGCATACATCGACGGCATCTCGAACACGCACGCAACATCATCTGCAATCCTGATCGGTTTGCCGCCGGACACGGCGAAACTGTGCCGCGCACCGCCGCGCGATTTTTGTTCCGCCCCGCGCCCGCCGTCACCTCGCGCTACCCTATCGATCTTCGCGCCGGCGCCCCGGCCCGCCGCCAGATCCGAACCGATCGATGACCCGCATCCGCAACCACCTGAACATCGCGCAGCTCCAGGCCTTCGTCTCCGCCGCGCATCACAAGAGCCTGCGCGCCGCCGCGCGCGAGCTCGGCGTCACCCAGCCCGCGATCACGCACACGATCCGCGAACTCGAAACGGCGCTGAACGCGGAACTGCTCGTGCGCAGCGTGCGCGGCGTCGAGCTGACCGCGTGCGGCCACGCGCTGCTGCCGCGCGCCGAGCAGCTGCTCGGCGACATGCGCCGCACCGTCGAGGCCGTCGAGCAGGTGAAAGGGGAAATGTCGGGGCGCGTCGCGGTCGGCACGATGCCGTCGATCGCGCTGACCGCGCTGCCGCACGCGGTCACCGCCTTCCGCCGGTCGATGCCGAACGTGAACCTGCATCTGGAGGAAGTGACGGTGCCCGACGCGCTCGCGCAGCTGCGCAACGGCACGCTCGACATCGCTGCGATGCACCATGTGCCCGCGCTCGACCGCGATTTCACGCAGGTCCCGCTGCTGTCGACCGAGTTCACCGTCGTGATGCGCGAAGGCCACCCGCTCGCGCACGCGCGCCGATTAGAGGAATTGCTCGACGCGGAATGGATCGTCACGGTCGGCGCCGAGCAGTTTCCGCACAGCGTGATGGTCGGGATGTTCGAGGCGCGCGGGCTGCCGCTGCCGAAGCGCCTGCTGCGCTCGCCGATGTCGTTCGCGGTGACGCTCGGGCTCGTCGCGCGCTCCGACGTGATCGGCTGCTTCACGCGCCCGCTGGCCGCGATGGTGGCGCCGCTCGGGATCCGCACGGCCGATCTCGACGAAAGCATGCCGCGCTTCGACCTGTCGATCATCGCGCGCCGCGACCTGCTGCCGACGCCGGCGGTATCGCAATTCGTCACCTGCCTGCAGCGCGCGGTCAACGAAACGCTAGGTTGAATCGTTCCTTCCTCTGAAACGGTCGCGCGCCGCATGCGCAGCCGTCGGGTCCGGTATCGGGGCTTGTCCTAGGCGCCCTGCCGGTATTTTGTCTTGATAATCTTGCGCACGTCGCGCGCCCGCATCGGGCAGCGAAACGGACAGTCCGACGCGAAGCCGCGCCGGGCCGAAGGCTTACGGCGCGGCACAACCGCGCACCCATCGAACAAAACGAGGAGTCACCGAGTGAAAAAGATTCTTGCGGCTGTGACCGTGGCCCTGCTCGCCGTATCGGCCGGCACTGCATACGCGAAGGACTGGACGACCGTACGCTTCGGCGTCGACGCAAGCTACCCGCCTTTCGAATCGAAAGGGGCTGACGGCAAGGTGGTCGGCTTCGACGTCGATCTCGGCAACGAAATCTGCCGCCGCATCAACGCGAAGTGCGTGTGGATCGAGAACGACTTCGACGGGATGATCCCCGCACTGAAGGCTCGCAAGTTCGACGGCGTCCTGTCGTCGATGTCGATGACGCCGGCACGCGAGGAACAGATCGCGTTCTCGTCGAAGCTGTTCAACACGCCGACGCGCCTCGTCGCGAAGAAGGGCGCCGGCCTGATGCCGACGGCCGAATCGCTGAAGGGCAAGTCGGTCGGCGTCGAGCAGGGCACGATCCAGGAAACCTACGCGAAGACGTACTGGGCCTCGAAGGGCGTGAACGTCGTGCCTTACCAGAACCAGGACCAGGTCTACGCCGACCTGATCTCGGGCCGTCTGGACGGCGCGCTGCAGGACGCGGTGCAGGCTGAAATCGGCTTCCTGAAGACGCCGCGCGGCGCGAACTTCGATTTCGCCGGCAAGGACATCGACGATCCGAAGACGCTCGGCAACGGCGCCGGCATCGGCCTGCGCAAGGAAGACACCGACCTGAAGGCGAAGATCGACGGCGCGATCGCCGGCATGCGCAAGGACGGCACGTACGACAAGATCGCGAAGAAGTACTTCGATTTCGACGTGTACGGCAAGTAACACCGCGCAACGCGCGCCTCGCGACCGCGCAGACGGGCTCCGCAAGGAGCCCGTTTTTTTTGCTCGCGCTCGGCGAAAGGCCGCTCGACACGCGTGGACGAAGGGCTGCGGCGCAGTTATTTTTTACGCACCAACCCGATGATTCGTAAAGGAAATCGACATGGCCGGCGCGCGGTTTGATAGGTTCGCGGAAGGCAACGTACAATCGATCTTCCACGCATACCGGATCACTCGCGGCTGCGCCGCCCTCCCCTCATCATGCAAACGCAGACCCATCCGCTGATTTCCCCCGCCGTCGGCACCGAACGCCAGATCACGAGCTTCCACTACGGCCCGCGCGGCGGCAGGAAGGTCTACATCCAGTCGTCGCTGCACGCGGACGAACTGCCCGGCATGCTGGTCGCCGCGCTGCTGCGCCGCAAGATCGCCGCGCTCGAGACGGCCGGCAAGCTGCGCGGCGAAGTGGTCATCGTCCCCGTGCCGAACCCGATCGGCCTGTCGCAGCACGTGTTCGGCGATCACCTCGGCCGCTTCGAGCTCGGCTCGATGCAGAACTTCAACCGCAATTTCTACGATCTCGCGGCGCTCGTGCTGCCGCGCATCGAAGGCCGCCTGACGAACGACGCGCAGCGCAACCTCGCCGCCGTACGCGCCGCGATGCGCGAGGCGCTCGACGAACAGAAGCCGCGCACCGAGCTCGAATCGCAGCGCCTCGCGCTGCAGAAGCTGTCGTTCGACGCCGACATCGTGCTCGACCTGCATTGCGACAGCGACGCGGTGATGCACCTGTATACGAACCCCGATCTGTGGGAAGACGTCGAGCCGCTGTCGCGCTACCTGGACGCGCAGGCGTCGCTGCTCGCGCTGAATTCGGTCGGCAACCCGTTCGACGAGATCCACAGTTTCTGCTGGTCGGATCTGCGCAGCCGGTTCGGCGATCGCTTCCCGATCCCGAACGGCGCGATTTCCGTCACGGTCGAATTGCGCAGCGAGCGCGACGTGTCGTACGAACTCGCGGAGAAGGACTCACAAGCGATCGTCGAATACCTGACCGAGCGCGGCGTCATCGACGGCACGCCCGCGCCGCTGCCGCCGCTCGCGCATCCGGCCACGCCGCTCGCGGGCACCGATCCGCTCGTCGCGCCGGTGTCCGGCGTGATCGTGTTCCGCACGCCGGTCGGCGCATGGATCGAGGCCGGCCAGGATGTGGCCGACATCGTCGATCCGCTGACCGATCGCGTGATCACGCTGAAGAGCAGCGTATCGGGCGTGCTGTACGCGCGCCAGATCGTGCGCTTCGCGACCGCCGGGATGGAAGTCGCGCGGATTGCCGGCGCGAACCCGATCCGCACCGGGTCGCTGCTGTCGGCCTGAGTCGCCTCCGGTCCGGGCCGCCTGAACGGCCGGCCCGCGCGCCGCATCGCGACGCGCACCAACGAAATCGCCCGCTTGCGCGGGCGATTTGCTTTTCGGTCCGGCGGCATGCCCGGCGACGTGGCCGGGGGGCAGCCGGGCGCAGCGTTCAGAACGCCGGCACGATCGCGCCGCCGAACTTCTGGTCGATGAACTTGCGCACGTCGTCCGATTCATAGGCCGCGACGAGCTTCTTCACCCACGGCTTGTCCTTGTCCTGCGCGCGCACCGCGATCAGGTTCGCGTACGGCCCGCGCAGGTCCTCGATCGCGATCGCATCCTTCACCGGCGTGAGCCCGGCCTTCACCGCGTAGTCGGTGTTGATCGATGCGGCGTCGACATCGGGCAGCGCGCGCGGCAACTGCGCGGAGTCGAGTTCGACGATCTTGATCTTCTTCGGGTTCTCGGCGATGTCGAGCGGCGTCGCGTTCACGCCGTTGCTGCCGACGCCCGGCTTCAGCTTGATCACGCCGTACTTCTGCAGCAGCAGCAGCGCGCGGTTGCCGTTGGACGGATCGTTCTGGATCCCGACCTTCGCGCCGGCCGGCAAGTCCTTCAGCGACTTGAGCTTCTTCGAATAGAAGCCCATCGGCGCCGTGTAGGTCAGCCCGACGTTGACGATCTTGTAGCCGCGCTGCTTGATCTGGCTGTCGAGGAACGGCTGGTGCTGGAAGCCGTTCGCATCGAGGTCGCCCGCATCGAGCGCCGCGTTCGGCTGCACGTAGTCGTTGAATTCGATGACCTTGATCGCGAGCCCTTCGCGTGCGGCGACTTTCGTCACCTCGGTCCAGATCTGCGCGTCGGGGCCGCTCATCGTGCCGATCTTCAGCGTCTGGGAATCGGCGTGCGCGCCGGGCGCGGCAAAGGCCAGCGCCGCGGCAAGCGCGCCGAGGCCGGTCAGGATCGAACGTCGCATGGTGTCCTCTTGTCCCGTGTCGTTGTTGAAGCGCGCATCGTGGCACGGGGCCGGACCGGCACCAACCAAGCTTATTTCATGTGCATATTCCTCACTCCGATCGAATCTCAGGCGGAATCGGTATAACTCCCTGCTGTACAACCGGGCAGAATCCAATGTCGCATCGGCACCACAGATTTGTCATATGACAAAGGCTGTCACATTCATTACGTGGCCCGCCGATAAAGTTGCGACCGGTCCGTGAAAGCGCCCATAGAGAGCGCCGGAACCGCAACTGGACACGCCATTTACTCGCTCGGAGAATCCTTTGAACAAGAAACTGTTGACCATCGCCATCCTCGCAGCAACGGCTGGCACGGCGCACGCACAAAGCAGCGTGACCCTGTACGGTGTCATCGATGCCGGTATCAGCTACGTGAACCACAGCAAGACCGCGAACGGCGGCAGCGGCAAGCTGTTCAAGTACGACGACGGCGTGGCCCAGGGCAGCCGTTGGGGCCTGCGCGGCACCGAAGACCTCGGTGGCGGCCTGAAGGCGATCTTCGTGCTCGAAAACGGCTTCAACAGCGGCAACGGCACGATCGGCCAGGGCGGCGCGATCTTCGGCCGTCAAGCATACGTCGGCCTGAGCCAGGCGCAATACGGCACGGTCACGTTCGGCCGTCAGTACTCGTTCTCGACCGACATCCTCGGCTCGAACTACTCGACGGGCGGCAACACGGTCGCGGGTAACTACGCGTACCACGTGAACGACGTCGACCAGCTCACGTCGAGCCGCATCAACAACTCGGTGAAGTTCCAGAGCGCGAACTACGCCGGCTTCACGTTCGGCGCGTTGTACGGCTTCTCGAACTCGACCGACTTCGCAGGCGCACCGTCGACCACGACGGGCACCACGACGACGGCCGGTTCGTCGCGCGCATACAGCTTCGGCCTGAACTACGCGAACGGCCCGTTCGCGCTCGGCGCCGCCTACACGGACATCCGCTTCCCGAGCCAGTCGACGCCGGCATTCTCGACGTCGATCGCGAACATCGCGCTGACGAACATCCGCGACCTGCGCACGTACGGCGTCGGTGGCCGCTACCTCTTCGGGCCGGCAACGGCATGGCTGCTCTGGACGCGCACGCAGTTCACCCCGATCGCGGCTGGCGCATCGGGCACGTTCTACAACGCGTATGAAGCGGGCGTGAAGTACGCGATCACGCCGGCCCTGTCGGCAGCAGTCGGCTACACGTACACGAACGCCACGCAAAGCGGCAACTCGGCACACTGGAACCAGGGCAACATCGGCCTCGACTACGCACTCAGCAAGCGTACGGACGTGTACGCGCTGGTCATCGGCCAGAAGGCGTCGGGCAACAACGTGCAGGCGCAGATCGGCTCGAGCACGAGCTACTTCAGCACGTCGGGCAACGGTGCGACGAACCAGATCGCCGCGCGCGTCGGTATCCGCCACAAGTTCTAAAGCATCCGCTTAACTCGTCCGCTCATCGCGCGGATGACGACGGCACGAAGCGCCCCGCTCCATGCGGGGCGCTTTTTTATGGGCTTTTAAGTTTCGCTTAATTCTGGGCTGAGAGGATGCTCTCACCCCCCCTGTTGGCCGCCTGAGCATCGGCGGCTTCTTTTTTTTGAGACCCACTACGGCACCGCCATCAACTGCCCGCAAGACAGGATCGGAGGCCAAGATGATCGAAGATACCGTTTTCAGCCATCTGCACGCGATTCTGACGCGTCAGCATTCGCTACCGGTCCAGAGCTGCCGCGTGTCGGTGGCGATGCAGCGCCCATGGGGCCGCCCGTACCGGCTCGTCGAATGGACGATGCATCTCGACGCGCCCGCGCGGCGCCAGATCGTGCCGGCCGAATCGACCGACGAAGAGATCGCCGAGGTCGTCGCGTCGCACGTGCCGGGCCGCCTGTACGGCGACGGCCAGCTGCAGTTCTGACTTCCCCCTCGTTACGCCTCGTTACCCGTCCCTGCCCGCAGCGCGGCCGGCCCGCACGCATCGTGCGGCACTCGGTCTCGTTTGACGCGGCAACGAAGTCTGCTACGCTGCGCGTTTTCGTCCACGCACCATACGATGGAAAACGCATTCAACGAACGCGGCGTGATGGTCACGCGCAACGGCCTGTCGGCCGCCGGGCAGGTCTTCCCGCTGCGTGACATCCGCAACGTCGACGTCGTCAAGATCCCGAAGAATCGCCTCGTGCCGTCGCTGATCTCGCTGATCGGCGTGGTCGCCGCCATTGCCGGCGGCATCGGCGGATCGAGCGCCGCGCTGGTCGTCGGCGTGATGCTCGCCGTCGTCGGCTATCTCGCCTGGACCACGCAGGACATCACGTACCGGCTGATGGTCGAGATGCCCGACGGCAAGCGCGAAGCGCTGTCGAGCGTCGACCCCGAATTCGTCGAACGCGTCGCGCAGGTCGTGCGCGATGCACGGACGGCGACGGCCGCCGGCTGATTTCCGCTGCGCGCGCCGACCACCTACTATGAAATGAGCGGCACGCCGCCGCGTCGTTCGAGGAGGTCGGCATGAACCCCCAATCGCTGTCCGGCATGCTGCGCGCGCAGGAACTGCTGCTCGTCACGATGATCCGCGCGCTTCCGCCCGACGCACGCAGCGCGCTCGTCGACCTCTACGCCGAACAGCTCGCGTTCGCCGAACAGGCCGGCTTCGAAGGTCACGGCGATCGCGCGACACACGACGCGTTCATCGCGCATGCGCGCAACCTGCTGATTCGCATCGAATCGCTCGCATAGGGCCTCTGCTCACGCCGATAACGGACCCGCGCCGGCCCGCTTCTCCCGAATTTGCCCCTGCGCGGCGCGTCCGGTCCGCGCCGGCGGCGCACGTCCTCAGACGCCGCTTTCCGTTCTTGTATTGATAATAGTTCTCATTTACACTGAACGAATCATCAATTCCCTTTCAATTCGCCGTTCGCCGCCTGCCGCGCGCGAATGGGCCAGCCAGGTGAACGCGTCACCCAGCCAGCCTTCGGGCTAGTCATCGTCAATGGGAGACCACCTGTGCATTGCTATCCGCTGGCGCGGCGGCCGATCTGTGCCGCGCTGTTCGGCGCGTTCGGCCTGTCCGCCGCCCCGGCTTACGCCGATTCGTCGCCGCAAGGCGCCAACCCTTCATCTGCCGTGCTGACCACCGCCGCCGCATCCACGCGCGGCAATGCGGCGCTGCTCGACCCCGTCACCGTCACGGCCACCCGCACCGCCACCGCCGCGAGCCGCACGGCCGCGTCCGTGTCGGTCATCAGCGACGACGATCTCGACGAGCAGCAGGCGACCAACATCAAGGACGCGCTGCGCTACGAGCCGGGCGTCACGGTGCGCCGCACCGCGTACCGCCCCGGCAGCGCCGCGCTCGGCGGCGGCCGCGACGGCGATTCGAGCATCAACGTCCGCGGCCTCGAAGGCAATCGCGTGCTGCTGATGGAAGACGGCATCCGCCTGCCGAACGCGTTCTCGTTCGGGCCGCTCGAAGCCGGCCGCGGCGACTACGCGGATCTCGACATGCTCAAGCGCATCGAGATCCTGCGCGGGCCGGCATCGGCGCTGTACGGCAGCGACGGGCTGACCGGCGCGGTGAACTTCATCACGAAGGATCCGCGCGACCTGCTGTCGATCTACGGCAAACCCACCTACTTCTCGCTCCGGCCGGGTTACGACTCGGCCGACCGCAGCGTCGGCGCGACGGTGTCGGCCGCGGGCGGCAACGACCGCGTGCAGGGGATGATCATCGCCGACGGCCGGCGCGGCCATGAGGTCGACACGCGCGGCAGCGACAATTCCGCGAGCACGCTGCGCACGACGTCGAACCCGCAGGACGTCTATTCGGAATCGCTGCTCGGCAAGCTCGTGCTGACACCCACCGCGGGCGACACGATCAAATTCACCGCGGAAACCGTGCAGCGCCGCGTGAGCACCGACGTGCTGTCGGCGATCAACCCGCCCGGCACGCTCGGGCTCACGACGCACGACCGGCTCGAGCGCAACCGCTTCAGCATCGACTACGACTTCCGCGACGATGCGTTGCGCTGGTTTCAGAACGCACACGTTCAGTTCTACTACCAGGATGCGATGCAGGATCAATACGCGTTCGAGACGCGCGGCGCGCCGCTGAAATCGCGCTCGCGCGACAACCAGTACAAGGAGCGCACGTTCGGTGGCGCCGCGTTCGCCGAAAGCGGCTTCTCGACGGGCCCGCTCGCGCACAAGCTGCTGTATGGCGTCGACGGCAGCCTGTCGCGCGTGACGAACCTGCGCGACGGCACGGTGCCGGGCGTCGGCGAGGCGTTCCCGAACAAGGCGTTTCCCGATACCGACTACACGCTGTTCGGCGCGTTCGTGCAGGACCAGGTCGGCTATGGCCGCCTGCTCGTCACGCCGGGGCTGCGCTTCGACACGTACCGGTTGAGCCCGACGCGCAACGATCCGCTGTTCACCGGCACCGCGGTGTCGACGAGCGCGAACGAAGTGTCGCCGCGCGTCGCGGTGCTCTACGAGATCACGCCCGCGCTGATTCCGTATGCACAGTACGCGCACGGCTTCCGCGCGCCGACGCCCGACCAGGTGAACAGCAGCTTCTCGAACCCGGTGTACGGCTACACGTCGATCGGCAATCCGAACCTGAAGCCCGAAACCAGCGACACGTTCGAAGCCGGCCTGCGCGGCAAGGCCGGCACCGGCTACGGCGTGGTGCGCTACAGCGCGGCCGCGTTCACGGGCCGCTACCGCAACTTCATCGCGCGCACGACGATCGCGGGCGGCGGCCGGCCAACCGACCCGTTCGTGTTCCAGTACGTGAACTTCGCCGACGCGCGCATCCACGGCCTCGAAGGTCGTGCCGAATGGATCATGCCGAACGGCGTCACGCTGAAGACCGCGATGGCGTTCACCAGGGGCTCGACGCGGAACGACGGCGCGGCGAGCCAGCCGCTGAACACGATCAATCCGTTCTCGGCGGTGTTCGGCGTGCGCTACGAACCCGGCGAACGCTGGTTCGTGCAGACCGACCTGCTGTTCCAGGCCGCGAAACGCGACAAGGACATCGACAAGTCCGACTGCTCGAACAAGGCGTGCTTCGCGCCGCCGTCGTCGTTCGTCGTCGACCTGCGCGGCGGCTACCGCTTCAACAAGCATGTGAGCGCGACGATCGGCATCCGCAACCTGTTCGACCGCAAATACTGGAACTGGTCGGACGTGCGCGGCATCGCCGCCGATTCGCAGGTGCTCGACGCGTATACGTCGTCCGGACGCACCGTCGCCGTCAGCATGAAAGTGGATTTCTGATGCGCGCGATCGCGCGTTCCTGCCCAACCGTTACTTGAAGGAGTCCGACATGATGCATTCCGCCCTTCCCGGCCAGCCGGCCACGCCGGCCCGCGCGCCCGCCGCGTTGCGCGACGCATTCGTCAAGCTCAAGGCCGAGCGCCAGCTGCGCAACCGCGACGTCGCGCAGGCGCTCGGCGTCAGCGAAGGCGAGGCGCTCGCCGCGTTCGTCGGCGAGCACGTGGTGCGGCTCGACGCGCGCTTTCCGGCGATGTTCGAGGAAATGCCGCGCCTCGGCCGCGTGATGGCGCTCACGCGCAACGACACGGCCGTCCACGAGAAGGACGGCGAATATGCGCAGATGAGCCACGACGGCCCGGTCGGCCTCGCGCTCGGCGACATCGACCTGCGCATCTTCTACCGTCACTGGGCGTCCGCGTTCGCGGTGCGCGACGAAACCTCACACGGTCCGCTAAAGAGTTTGCAGTTCTTCGACGCGCAGGGTCATGCGATCCACAAGGTCTACCTGCGCGCGCACAGCGATCACGCGGCGTACGACGCGTTCGTCGAACGCTGGCGCGCGGCGTCGCAGGAGCCGGGGCTCGACGTCGTGCCCGCCGCACCGAAAACGCCCGAGCGGGCCGATACCGGGATCGACGTCGCAGGCTTTCGCGCCGCATGGGACGCGATGACCGACACGCATCAGTTCTTCGGCATCACGCAGCGCTTCGGCGTGAGCCGCATGCAGGCGCTGCGCCTCGCCGAGCCGCGGTACGCGTATCCGGTCGAGGCGACGCGCGCGCTGCGTCACGTGCTCGAACGGGCCGCGGGCAGCGGCCAGCCGATCATGGTGTTCGTCGGCAATGCAGGGATGATCCAGATCCACACGGGCCCCGTCGCGAACGTGCGCGAGGTCGGCGCATGGATCAACGTGCTCGACCCGGGCTTCAACCTGCACGTGCGCGAGGACCTGATCGCCGCCGCGTGGGTCGTGAAGAAGCCGACGAGCGACGGCATCGTCACGTCGCTGGAGTTGTTCGACCGGCAGGGCGACCATGTCGCGCTGCTGTTCGGCGAACGCAAGCCCGGCCGCGTCGAACGCGACGACTGGCGCGCGCTCGTCGCGACGCTGCCGTCGGCGGCGCGCGGAGACGCGCGGTGAGCGCGCGATCGTTCCAGCCGCGACGCCGCGTCGTGCTCGCGGGCGCGATCGCCAGCGCACTCGCGGGCGCGCTGCCCGGCCGAGCGCTCGCGCAAGCCGCGCCGAAGCGCGTGGTCGTGATCGGCGGTGCGCTTGCGGAAACCGCGTTCGCGCTCGGCGGCGCCGACGCGCGCGGTTACCGGCTCGTCGGCACCGACACGACCTGCACGTACCCGGACGCCGCGAAGCGCCTGCCGAAGGTCGGCTACCAGCGCGCGCTGTCGGCCGAGGGGCTGCTGTCGCTACGGCCCGATCTCGTGCTCGCGTCGGCGGAGGCCGGCCCGCCCGCCGCGATCGCGCAGGTGAGAAGCGCGGGCGTCGCGGTCACGACGTTCGACGAGCGGCACGACGTCGATTCGGTGCGCGCGAAGATCACCGGCGTCGCGCAAGCGCTCGACGTACGCGACGCGGGCACCGCGCTGCTGCAACGCTTCGATCGCGACTGGCAGGCCGCGCGCGACGCGGTCGCCGCGCGCGTGCCCGGCGGCGCGCAGCCGCCGCGCGTGCTGTTCGTGCTGAACCATACCGGCAACCAGGCGCTCGTCGCCGGCCAGCGCACGGCCGCCGACGCGATGCTCCGCTACGCGGGCGCGCGCAACGCGATGCAGGGTTTCGATCACTACAAGCCGCTGACGACCGAGGCGCTGGCCGCCGCCGCCCCCGACATCGTGCTGATCTCCGACGAAGGACTCGCGGCGGTCGGCGGGCGCGCCGCGCTGCTCGCCGCGCCCGGCTTCGGCGCGACGCCGGCCGGCCGCGCACGGCGCGTCGTGTCGCTCGATGCGCTGTTCCTGCTCGGCTTCGGTCCGCGCCTGCCGCTCGCCGTCACGACCCTGCACCGGCGCCTGTCGGATGCGCTCGCCTGATTCCGGAGCGTCCCGATGCCTGTTCATGCTTCGCCTTTCCCCGCGCGGTCGCACGTATCGCATGCCAGCGCCGCGCGCGTCGGCGCGTCGCGCCGCCTCGTACCGTTCGCGCTGGCCGCGCTGGCCGCGCTCGTGTGTGTCATGTCCGTCATCGCGCTGTGCGTGGGCGCGTACCGCATTCCGTTGGCGGAGGCCTGGGCCGCGCTGAGCGGCGACCCGGCCGCCCGGCAGGCAGGCGCGGTGCTGTTCGACATCCGCGCGCCGCGCGTCGTGCTCGCGCTGCTGGTCGGCGGCGGCTTCGGCGCGGCCGGCGCCGCGATGCAGGCACTGTTCCGCAATCCGCTCGCCGACCCGGGGCTCGTCGGCGTGTCGAGCGGCGCGGCGCTCGGCGCAACGACGACGATCGTGCTCGGCCCCGCGTTGTTCTCCGCGCACGCGAGCGCGGCCGTGCTGCCCGTCGCCGCGTTCGCCGGCGCGCTCGCGGTCGCGGCGCTCGTCTACCGGCTCGCCGCGTCGCGCGGCCGGCTCGCGCTGCCGCTGCTGCTGCTCGCCGGCATCGCGATCAACGCGCTGGTCGGCGCGGCGATCGGCCTGCTCACGTTCGTCGCCGACGACGCGCAGTTGCGTTCGCTGACGTTCTGGAGCCTCGGCAGCCTCGGCGGCGCGCAATGGTCCGCGCTGGCGGCCGTCGCGCCGTGCGTCGCGATCGGCTGCGTGCTGCTCGCGCGCGACCGTGACGCGCTCAACGCATTGCAGCTCGGCGAAACCGAGGCGCTGCACCTCGGCGTGCCCGTGCAGCGGCTCAAGCGGCGCGTGCTCGTCGCGGTCGCGCTCGCGGTCGGCGCGCTCGTGTCGTGCGCGGGCATCATCGGTTTCATCGGCCTCGTCGCGCCGCACTGCGTGCGCCTCGCGTGCGGCCCCGACCAGCGCGTCGTGCTGCCCGGCGCCGCATTGCTCGGCGCGCTGCTGACGCTCGCCGCCGATCTCGCCGCGCGCACCGTCGCCGCGCCCGCCGAGATTCCGCTCGGCGTGCTCACCGCATTGCTCGGCGCACCGTTCTTTCTCGCGCTGCTGTGGAAAAGCCGCGGCGCGCTCGGCGGCTGATCCTTCATGCACCCATCATGCTGACTGCCCATCATCTCGGCGTCGCCCGCCGGCACCGCACCGTTCTGCACGACCTGTCGCTGTCGATCGAACCCGGCCGCGTGACCGCGCTGCTCGGTCGCAACGGCGCGGGCAAGAGCACGCTGCTGAAGACCCTGGCGGGTGAACTGACCGGCAGCGTCGCGCCGAACGGCGTGCGCGTGACCGGCGACATCACGCTGAACGGCGAACCGCTCGCGCACATCGACGCGGCGCGGCTCGCGTGCCTGCGCGCCGTGCTGCCGCAGGCCGCGCAACCGGCGTTTCCGTTCAGCGTCGACGAAATCGTGCTGCTCGGCCGCTATCCGCATGCGCGGCGCGGCGGCCCGCGGCACGTGATCGCGCATTGCGATCGCGACATCGCATGGCAGGCGCTCGAACGCGCGGGCGCCGACGCGCTCGTCGGCCGCGACGTGACGACGCTGTCGGGCGGCGAGCTCGCACGCGTGCAGTTCGCGCGCGTGCTCGCGCAGTTGTGGCCGGACGACGACGCGCAGCCGAGCCCGCGCTACCTGCTGCTCGACGAGCCGACCGCCGCGCTCGATCTCGCGCACCAGCACCGGCTGCTCGATACCGTGCGCACGGTAGCGCGCGAGTGGCGGCTCGGCGTGCTCGCGATCGTCCACGATCCGAACCTCGCCGCGCGGCACGCGGATACGATCGCGATGCTCGCGGACGGCACGATCGTCGCGCAGGGTGCGCCGCGCGACGTGATGACGCCCGGCCATATCGCGCAGTGCTACGGATTCGCCGTGAGGATGGTGGAAACGGGCGACGGGGCGCCGCCGCTCATGGTGCCGGCGTAGAACACGCGTATCGTCGCGTCCGTGCGGCACCCTCGCTCAACGCTCGACGTCCGCGACACCGAACGTGCGCATCTTCCACCCGAGCCGTACGGCCAGCATCCGCATCGTGAAGCCGGCCGCCAGCGCAACCGCCGTCGCGAACCCGGCATCGACGCCGAGATGCTGGATCCCGACATACAGCGTGCCCGTGAAGAACGCGACGCTCGCATACAGTTCGTCGCGCAGGATCAGCGGCATCTCGTTGCACAGCAGATCGCGCAGCATCCCGCCGCACACGCCGGTGATCGCACCGGCCAGCACGACGATGATCGGCGCGGTGCCCGTCGACGCGCCGATGTCGCAGCCGATGATCGTGAACGCCGCGAGGCCGATCGCGTCGACGGTGACGAACAGCGTCTTCATGCGCGCGACGTGCCGCGCGGCCCACGACGCGACGGTCGCCGCGGCGAGCGTGATCACGAGGTACTCGGGATGCGCGATCCAGCCGAGCGGATAGTGGCCGAGCAGCACGTCGCGCACGGTGCCGCCGCCAAGCGCCGTGACCGCGCCGACGAGCGCGAGCCCGAAGCGGTCCATCCCGCGCCGCATGCCCATCAGCGCGCCCGACATCGCCTCCGCGACGATCGCGATCAGATAAAGCGTATGCATCGCGCGCCTCAGTCTTCGGTACGGAACAGGTCGAGCACGCGTTCGCGTTCGGCCGCGTCGACGGCGGCCGGCATCGGCTCGCCGGACATGCCGCGCCCGTCCGGCGCATCGGACGCCGGCGCACCGCCACAGGCAAAACGGCTGCGGATGAACGGCGGCATGTCGGCGGTGCAAGTGCCGCGCATGTATTCGGCGTACACGAAATCGCCGTCGACGAGCGCGACGTCCTGCGGCGGCGTCGCATCGACCGGCGTACGTCCGTCGACGGCCGTCTTCATGTAGTCGAGCCAGACCGGCAGCGCGAGCGTCGCGCCGGTCGCGCGCCCCATCGGGCGCGGCGTGTCGTAGCCGAGCCACGCGACCGCGACGATGCCCGACGAATAGCCGGCGAACCACGCGTCCTTCGAGCCGTTCGACGTGCCCGTCTTGCCGGCCGTGTCGTCGCGGCGCAGCGCGAGCGCGCCGCGCGCGGTGCCGGCCCGCACGACGTCGCGCAGCATGCTGTCCATCACGAACGCATTGCGCACCGACACGACGCGCGTGCCTTCAGGCGTCGTCGCCTCGTACATCGCGCTGCCATGACGCTGCTTCACCGACAGGATCAGCCGCGGCACCATCCGTATCCCGCCGTTCGCGAACACGCCGTACGCGCTCGCGAGTTCGAGCGGCGTCACGGCGCCCGCGCCGAGCGCGAGCGGCAGCGACGCCGGATTGCGCCGCGCGTCGAAACCGAAGCCCACCGCATGCTGCTGCACGTAGCGCGCGTCGGCCGCCTGCATCAGGTTGACCGCGACGAGGTTCTTCGAGCGCACGAGCCCGCGCCGCACCGGGATGAAGCCCTCGTATCGGTTGCCGAAATTGCGCGGACGCCACGGCCGCGCGCCGGTTTCCGCATGCGTGAGCGTGCGCTGCGTATCGTCGACCAGCACGCCCGGGAAGTAGCCCTTCTCCAGCGCCGCCGAATAGACGAACGGCTTGAAACTCGACCCCGGCTGGCGATACGCCTGCAATGCATGGTCGAACACGTTGCGGCCGAAATCCGCGCCGCCGACGAGCGCGAGCATGTCGCCCGTCGCCGCATCCAGCGACACGAGCGCGCCTTCGAGCCCGTTGCGCACATCGCGCTTGCCGGGCTGGCGGCGCAGCGTACGCCCGAGCGCGGCCTCGGCCGCGCGCTGGTCGCGCATCGAGATCGTCGTCGTCACGTCGAGGCCGAGCGTATAGGCGTCGTCGTGAAAGCGCTCGACCATCATCCGGCGCGCGCGCTCCGCGACGTACGGCGCCGCGACGATGCCGGGCGGCGGCGTGGTCGCCAGCACGATCGGCAGGTCGACCGCCTCGCGATAGGTCGCCTCGTCGAGTTCGCCGAGCGCGTGCATGCGGCCGAGCACGTAGTTGCGCCGCGCGGTCGCGCGCGCCGGATTGACGACCGGGTTGAACGCGGACGGCGCCTTCGGCAATCCGGCGAGCACGGCCGCCTCGCCCGCGCTCAGCGCGTCGAGCGGCTTGCCGAAATACACGTTCGCGGCCGCCGCGAAACCGTACGCGCGCTCGCCGAGATAGATCTGGTTCATGTACAGCTCGAGCAGCTTGTCCTTGCCGTATTCGCGCTCCAGCTTGATGGCCATCAGGATCTCGGCGAGCTTGCGGCTCAGCACCTTGTCGCGTGTCAGGTAGAAATTGCGCGCGACCTGCATCGTGATCGTGCTGCCGCCCTGCCCCGGCTGCCCGGTCACGACGTTCGCGAAGGTCGCGCGCGCGAGGCCGCCGACGTCGATCGCGCCGTGCTGGTAGAACTTCGCGTCCTCGGCCGCGAGCAGCGCGTGGCGCATCAGCGGCGGAATGCGTTCGAGCGGCACGAACTCGCGGCGCTCGACGCCGTACTCGGCCAACAGGTCGCCGTCGCGCGAAAAAATCCGCAGCGGCAGCGCGGGACGGTAGGCGGCCAGATGTTCGACGGACGGCAGTTGCGTCCAGATGCGGTGAATCGTCCATGCGCCGATGCCCGCGCACGCGAGCGTCAGGCCGAGCAGCGCGCCCGCGAGCATGCGCCATGCGCGGCGGCGGCGTGACGGTGCGGACGGTGGCGCGGGGGGCGGCGATGGGTTGGCGGTGGGGTCGGTCATGTCGGGCTCCTTCTTCAGTGCCGCGACGGCCGGCGCGCGAGTGGCGCCGATCGTCGCGAAAGGCGCGCATTGTCGAAGGGATGGCGCGAAACCGGAACATTCTTCAGCCAAAGTTTGGCTGGCTAAATTTTATTTAGGAAAGCCCGGCGGGGGCCGCTCGCGCGGTGCACGCAGGCCTATGGCATGTCGTCACGGCCGAGCGCACCGGGCGCGCGAGCCGGTTCGCTTGTACCATCGTCGGATGTTCGATCGATACCTCGACCTGTGGGGCCTCGTTCCCGACGGCGGCCCGATCCTGACCGCGAGCGGCGGCCTGTTGCCGGTCGTCTGGCGCACACGGCCGGCAATGCTGAAAGTCGCGACCTGCGACGAAGAGCGTCGCGGCAATGCGCTGATGACCTGGTGGAACGGGGATGGCGCCGCGCGCGTGTGGTTGCACGACAGCGACGCGGTACTGCTCGAACGCGCGCAGCCGGCGCCGACGCTCGCCGGCTTGTCCGCCGCGGGACACGATGACGACGCGATCCGGATCGCATGTCGCGTGGTCGCGCGGCTGCATGCGAATCGCGCACCGGCACCGCCCGCGGCCGTGCCGCTGCCCGACTGGTTCCACGCGCTGCTGTCGCACGACACGGACGACGACGTGCTGCGGCGTTCTGCCGAGACGGCGCACCGGCTGCTGGCCGTGCCGCCCGTCGATGACGTCGTGCTGCACGGCGACATCCATCACGGCAACCTGCTGTATTTCGGCGATCGCGGCTGGCTGGCGATCGACCCGAAGGGGCTTCGTGGCGACCGCACGTTCGACTACGCGAACCTGTTCTGCAATCCCGCGCACGACATCGCTGTGGCTCCCGCGCGCTTCGAGCGTCGCGTCGTGCTCGTTGCGGATGCCGCACAGCTCGACCGGCGGTGGTTGCTGCAATGGATTCTCGCGTGGTCGGGGCTGTCGGCCCTGTGGTTGATGGAAGACGGCCTGCCGCCCGATACGCGGCTGCAGGTTGCGCAACTCGCGGCAATCGCGCTCGGTCCGTAGCGGATTTCCGAGGGAAAGCGGCGAAGACCACCGTATCCGGCCAGAAGCGGTCGCTCACGCAAGTTGGCCGAGTGACCGCTTCGCTCCGCTTAACCGCCAAACCGCTTCGTGCACAGGCATGCGACGTGAACAAGCGTCACTTCAGATGTTTTCGGTCATCGTCAGAATGATCTTTCCCACGTTCAGGGCCGACTCCATCCGTCGATGGGCAGCCGCGGCATTGGCGAGAGGAAACACGCTGTCGACGACCGGCTCCAGGCCCGCTCCTCCCGCAAAGCGGTCCAGCCAATGTTCGCGAAACCGCCGAACCATCGCGTGCTTCTCGCGCTGGTCGCGCGACTTCATCACCGTGCCGATGATTTGCAGATGACGGTACAGGATCTGTTCGAGACTCACGCTCACGTCACCGCCGCCGCCGAGTATGCCGACCTGCACCAGCCGGCCGCCGTTTGCCAATGACGCGACATTCCGGGAAAAATACGGCGCGCCCACGAAGTCGATAACCACGTCGACGCCGCGTTTGTCTGTCCTGCTTGCGACGACTTCCGAAAAGTCCTGCGTCTTGTAGTCGATCGCATGGTCCACACCCAGTTGAACGATCCGTTCCAGCTTCGAGGCTTCGGCGGTCGCGAATATCGTCGCGCCGGTTGCGTAGGCCAGTTGGACCGCCGCGGAACCCACCCCGCCCGCCGCTGCGTGAATAAGCACCGATTCGCCACGCTGCAAGCGGCCAAGATGCAACAACGCTTCGTGCGCCGTGACGAAGACTTCCGGTATCGCAGCCGCGTGCACGTAGTCGATCGTTGCCGGAATGGGCATCGCCATTCTCCAGTCAATGCGCGCCAGTTCTGCATAGGCCCCGCCGCCCACGACGCCCATTACACGATCACCGACCTTGTAACCCTGCACGGAAGGTCCCGTCTCGATCACCTCGCCGGCGATTTCGAGCCCCATGATCGTCGAGTCGCCGAAGTTCGGACGGCCGTATCCTCCTCGCCGATGCGTAAGATCCGCGCGATTCACGCCTGCGGCATGGACGCGTACCAGCAGATCGTCGGGGCGAACCTCGGGAGCCTGAACGTCGGCGAGCTGGAGAACCTCGGCCTCGCCGAATTCGTTGAATGTGATGGCTTTCATTTCAAACCGTCCTGCGTCGTGGATGAATGGCCGGCGAAATCGTCGGACCGGGGTTGCGCGCCGAGCGTTGCCTGCGCCGCGGCCGATGCCGAGATTGCCGCAGGAAACCCCGCATAGAACGCGAGGTGAGTGATCGTCGCGGCGAGTTCTTCGCGGGTTACGCCGTTTGCCAACGCGCGGCGCAGGTGCGCCGGCAACTCGTCGAGATGGCCCCCCGCGATCAGCGCGGCGACGGTCACGAGGCTGCGGTCCCGCGGCGAGAGCGCCGGATCGCTCCAGATCCGCGGATAGAGCGTGTCGTCGACGAATGCCGAGAGCTTCGGCGTGAAGGCACGCGCGGCCTCGCGCGGACTGTCGAAATGCGTATGAGACATGGCGATCCCCCTTCAGGCCTGGCTGATGAACTTGCGCGTGAGGTAGTACTCGATGCCCTCGGCGCCGCCTTCCGAGCCGTGGCCGCTTTCCTTCATGCCGCCAAACGGCAGTTCGGTCGAAACGATGCGGTACTGGTTGATGCCGATCATGCCGGCTTCGAGACCGTCTGCTACATCAATGGCCGTGCGCGCACTGCGCGTGAATGCGTAGGCGGAGAGCCCGTATGGCAACCGGTTCGCTTCGGCGAGCCCGTCGGCAAGGGCATCGAAGCGCATCAGCACCGCGATCGGGCCGAACGGTTCTTCGTGCATCACACGCGCGTCCTTCGGTACGTCGGCGAGGACCGTGGGCTCGAAGAAATACCCTTCTCCCGCGATGCGCTTTCCGCCGGCGAGGACCCTTGCGCCACGCTCCACCGCATCGGCGATGAGTTCCTCCATCTTGGCAAGCTGGCGCGGATTTGCCAGCGGCCCGACCTGCGTGCCCGCATCCAAGCCGTTGCCGACCTTGAGCGCGTTGGCTGCGCGCACGAAGTGCCCGACAAACTCGTCGTAGACGTCGCGTTGGATCAGGAAGCGCGTCGATGAGATGCAGATCTGGCCCGTACCGCGAAAGCGATTCGCCGCGCCTTCGACCGCGGCCTTTTCGACATCCGCATCGTTGAATACGAGGACGGGCCCGTGGCCGCCCAGCTCCAGCGTGATGGGTTTGACGCCTTCGGCTGCGCGCGCCGACAGCAGACGGCCGATCGGCACCGAGCCCGTGAACGTCACCTTCCGGATGACCGGGGAAGCGATCAGCTGCTTCGACACCTGGTCGGGCACGCCGAATACGACCTGAAGCACGCCCTTCGGCAAACCGGCGTCGTCCAGTGCGCGTGCCAGCGCGAGCGCCGTTGCGGGGCTTTCCTCGCCGGGTTTGATGATGACACTGCATCCGGCGGCGAGTGCGGCGGAGAGCTTGCGCGCCGGGGTGATCGCGGGAAAATTCCACGGCGTGAATGCGGCGACGGGCCCGATCGCCTGTTTCTTCACGAGCTGTTGCACACCCGGGCGATTGGACGGCACCACACGGCCGTCGATGCGGCGCGCCTCTTCGGCGAACCATTCGAAGTAGTCCGCGGCACGCAGGACTTCGTCACGGCTTTCCGCCAGCGGTTTGCCTTCCTCGAGCGTCATGACGGTGGCGATGTGCTCGGCGCGCTCGCGCATCAGTTCCGCCCCGCGCTTCAGAATGCGCGCGCGTTCGGCTGGCACGGTGTTGCGCCAGACGTCGAACGCCTGTGCAGTGACCTGCAGGGCGCGATCCAGGTCGGCTGCCGTCGCCAGCGGGACGCGGCCGATCTCGATTTGCGTGGCGGGGTTGATCACCGGCGCCGTTTCGCGTTCGCTCGCGCCGATCCATTCGCCGTTGATGAAAAGATGAAGTGCGTCGTAAGTGATGTCCATGGTATTAACCTTTATGGTTAGGATTGCGATTCAATATGTGTTCGCCGCGAGCCGGATTGGGGGACCGTGCCGCCACGCCGTGCCGGGATGATTCGCCGTGTCGGGCTGGGCTCGGGTATGAAACGTCCGTGTTCCGACTGCCTGACTTCGGGACCAAGTCTAGACGTGAAGCGGACGGCAACTTAGGGGGGCCGGAAAGAATGAATCTTGTCTCCGGAGAGAAAATCCCCGATGAACATGAAGGCATATTGAAAGGATGCACAAAAACGACACGCGGTCGCACGCTGACTGCACGAAACAGGCGCGGGCCCTATGATCACAGGCTCGCGCGGGCCGAAACGCAGCGATTCGACGAAAAATTCAAAGCCAGGGATGCGTAATGGACAAGGTTCACACCATGTCGGTGTTTGCGAAAGTGGTCGAGATGGGCAGTTTCACGGCTGTTGCAAACCACCTCGATACGACTGTCGGCAACATTTCCCGAGCGGTCTCGGTACTTGAGGACAATCTCAACACGCGGTTGCTGCAGCGCTCGACGCGACGGCTCGTAGTCACCGATGCGGGGCGACGTTTCTACGAGCGCAGCGTTGCGATCCTGTCGGACATCGAGCGGGCAGAAGCAGAAGCCCGCGATGCGCTGCTGGAGCCGCGTGGTGTATTACGCGTGCACACGGTTCCGGGATTAGGCCGTCAGCTTGTTTCGCAAGCCGTGCTTGCCTATCGAAGCGCATACCCGGAAGTATCGGTCGATCTTATGCTGTCGCAGCGGATGCCGAATCTGCTCGAAGAGCAGCTCGACGTTGCGATCGTGATTGCGCGCACACTGCCGGACTCGGCGTATGTGAGCCAGAAGATCGGCGCCAGCCATTGCATTCTGGCGGCGTCGCCCGATTATCTGGCACGGCATCCGGCTCCCGAGTGTGTGGAAGATCTTGTCGATCACACATGTGTGCTCCTGAGCACGGTCGATTACGCACCGGACGAGTGGCATCTGCAAGGCAGGGCCGGCGAGGCGGTGTATCGTCCAACGGGATCGCACTTCAGTGTCAACGACATGGACGCGATGTCCACGGTGCTGCAGGAGGGCGCGGGAATCGGGCTGATCGCCGCTTTCTCGGCAATCGACGATTTGCGTAAAGGGTCGCTCGTTCGCGTCCTGCCTGAATTCCACACCGCTCAGCGCAACGTGTACGCGGTGTATTCGTCCCGCCAGTTCGTCGACGCGAAGATCAAACGGTTCATCGATACGCTGAAGGTGCGGGTAGGTGACCGGTTGAATGCGTATGCGGAGGAACTCGCCATCACGGTCGTATGACCGACTTTACAGTCGGCATCGTCGGGGAAGGTGTCCGATTTCCCGGCGCCGAGAGTCGTATCCGCGATCCGGATCGCATGCGGGGTGCTTCGTGCGAAGGTGGTCGGTCAACCGTGGAGCGTCGACCGCTGAATCAACCGATTCACGCCCCATACGATCAGACCCGCGATACCAAGGCAAACACCGAGAACGAGAAGGAGCCCGACTCCTTCAACATCATCGGCATGTGCGATCGTGTCGACGCCGAAAAGCGCCATCACCGATTCGATGGTTGACGGAATCGACGTCTCGATTGGAAGTCGGACGAACCAGCGCGCGAGCAGCACGCCGAGAGCTCCCGTTGCAAGAACATTGATGCTGTAGCGGACCGCTTTCATTACCTGACCTCGACGATTCCATATGCCTTGATGGCGGTGCCCGGAATCGGAACCGTTGCGCCGTGCGCGCAAAATCATGGAGCCGTCCCAAGCGCCCGCCAGTCTGTGTGTCGACAATGTAATAGAGGCCACGCGGTAGCGGGCCTGATTTCGGTTTAGCGACCGGTTCTGCTTCCGCTCGATTCCTTGTTCTATCCGGCGCTTCTTCGCGCCCGCAAAACGTGTCAATCTGTTTCCGGACGGGTCACAGGTCACAATGAAAAAAGCCCGCCGGCTTGCACCGGCGGGCTTTCGTATCCGACTTGCGCGGTGGCGCGTTAACGCGCCGGATTCAGCGTCAGGTTCATGTGACGGTTCACGTCTTTATACAGCAGGTAACGGAAGCGGCCGGGGCCACCCGAATAGCAAGCCTGCGGACAGAACGCGCGCAGCCACATGAAGTCGCCCGCTTCCACCTCGACCCAGTCCTGGTTCAGGCGATAGACGGCCTTGCCTTCGAGCACGTACAGGCCGTGCTCCATCACGTGCGTCTCGGCGAACGGAATCACGCCGCCCGGCTCGAAGGTCACGATGTTCACGTGCATGTCGTGACGCATGTCGCTCATGTCGACGAAGCGCGTCGTCACCCACGCGCCGTTGGTGCCCGGCATCGGGATCGGCTCGACGTCCTGCTCGTTGGTCACGAACGCTTCCGGCAGCGGAATGCCGTCGACGACCTGGTAGTGCTTGCGGATCCAGTGGAAACGCACGGCGGCATCGCTGACGTTGTGCAGCGTCCAGTCGGCGCCCGGCGGAATGAACGCGTAGCCGCCCGGCTTCAGCGTGTGCTGCTTGCCCTGCAGCGTCAGCTCGGCCTCGCCCTCGACGACGAACAGCACGGCTTCGGCGTTCTTGTCCTGCTCGGGCTTGTCGCTGCCGCCGCCCGGGTTCACTTCGACGATGTACTGCGAGAAGGTTTCGGCGAAACCCGACAGCGGACGCGCGATCACCCACAGGCGCGTGCTGGTCCAGAACGGCAGCCAGCTCGTGACGATGTCGCGCATCACTCCCTTCGGAATGACCGCGTACGCCTCGGTGAACATCGCGCGATCGGTCAGCAGATCGGTCTGCGGCGGGTGGCCGCCATGCGGCGCGTAATACGTTGTCTTAGACATAAAGCATCCAGGCAATGGGTTGGTCCGGCCCCGGGTCGCAACGGCAGGCGCGGCACGCGCGTGGGGCACGCATGCGGCGGCGGGACATCGTTGCCGGGGTGGCTTGAAAGCGCGGGCGCCTTCGTTCGGTCGGCCAGGCTTCGCGACGGGTCCGCCCGGTTCAGCGGGCGGGGCGCCCCATGCTTGCGGGTCCGGCGGCCGGGCCGCGGACACTCGGGGTGATGCGGCGGGGCACGGGGGACGGCACGGTTCGAGTCCGTACGCGGGCAGCGTTGACGATAGCGAAGTCGATCCTGATCGACCAATTAAATGTTGCGATGCCATCCATTCGATTTCCCACTACCCGCCGCGGTGCGCGACGGCCGGCGAACGCGTGCCGCGGATGCGTCGGCGCATGAGGGAAATCCTGATGACCGGACGCCAACGCGTCGATCAGCAATATCGAAACGGGGTCGGCCGAACCTGCCCGGCTGCATGTCGATGCAACGGGAGAATGCCGTCTACAAGCGGGAAAAGTCAGGCGGGAGAGAAGGCGCCAAGCCGTCGAACGAGGCTGGGCATGAACTGCCGAAGGGGAGAAGCCGCCGGTCTTGCCGGCGACGGCCGCCCGGCTGAAGCTGCCGGGCCGGCCGTCGGATCGGGTGCCGACGCGTCGGGCGCGCCGGTGCGCAAAGCGCGCACCGTGCCGCGCCCGCGGGGATCAGTCCCAGTCGCGGTGATGGCGATGCTTGCGGTGACGATGGCCGCGATCGCCATAGTCGCCGCGGTCGTACGAGTTGCGCGACAGGTTGCCGCCGAGCGCCGCGCCGGCGCCGCCGCCGACGGCTGCGCCCAGCAGGCCGCCCGTGCGGCCGCCCATCGCGTTGCCGGCCGCGGTACCCGCGCCGCCGCCGAGTGCGCCGCCGATGATCGCGCCGGTGCGTTCGCGACGGTTCGACGTCACGGCACCACCCGCGCCGCCGCCGATCGCGCCGCCGATCACGGAGCCCGTGCTGCCGCCGACCGCGCCGCCGACCGCTGCGCCGGCAACCCCGCCGAGCGCGCCGCCAAGCGCGTTGTTCATGTCACCGGCCATTGCCGGCAGTGCGGTCGCGCCGGTCAGCACGGCGACGACGAGAGTGGGGGCGATTTTCTTCCACATTCCCGTATTCTTCCTTGTTCGCAATCTGGTTATTAAAGGTCTGCTCGTTACGACGATCTGAATCGATCGACGTCGATGCCGGCATTGTGCCGAATCCCGGACCAATTCATTTCAATGAGCTTGCGGCGAAGAATAGCACCGGTCGTGTCCCCTTGCCGTCGACATTCTGGTAACAAGTTGTTTACCGCAACAGGACCGGAAAAGGTTGCCGAAAACCGCCTGCAAAGCCCGCCGGCACGGGCTCCGGCCGTGGGCCGGCCGCACTCGAAGGCGGTGCCGGAAGCGCCCGTCGCGCGGGTTCGGACACACGTGGCAACACATCGCGGGTGCGCCACGAGGCGGCCGGGATCGACCGGGCCATCCAGGACGAACGAGGGTCAGTACACGCCCGGCAGCAGCCGCCACGTGTGCGCGCAGTACGCGTCGTATTCGGCACCGAATTGCGCGCGCAGCAACGCTTCCTCGGAACGGATGCGGGCGACCAGCGGGATCATCGTCAACGCGACGAGCAGCAGCCCGATGCCCGAGCGGAACGCGCACGCCCAGCCGGCCGCATTGACGAGCAGGCCGAGATAGCTCGGGTTGCGAATTCTCCGATAGATACCGTCCGTCACCAGCGTGTGGCCCGGCTGGATCGCGACGAGCCCGCTGAAGCGCTTGCCGAGCACGAACACGGGCCAGATGCGCAGCACGCCGCCCGCGACGTACAGCACGACGCCGATCCAGCGCACCGTGTCGCCGCCGAAGGTCCATACGTCGAGCCGGTCGGTCAGCGCGGGCAGGTAAGCGAGCAGGAACCCGCTGGCCGCGAACGCCGCGAGCACCCAGCGGTTGTCGCGGTTCTCGCGTTCGCCGGCGCTCAGGTTGCCTTCGGTGAACAACGCGGCGACGGCCAGCGCGAGCGTCGCGACGGCAATGACGGTCAGTTGCGGATGCGAGAAGAAGGCGGCGAACCCGCCGATGCCGAGCACGGCGAGCCCGAGATAGACGAGCGTGGAGACGCTCGCCACGATTGCGACCTTGCGCGTAACGGCCATGGCTGCCTCGCCGGAGTGGGCTTTCCTGTGAAGTATAGGAACCCGGGCGGGCCATGCGCACGCGCGCCGTCATGCGGCGCGCGAGTCGTCCGTGCGGGAAGCGGCGGCCAAGCGTCGAACGACGGGGCCGCTCGACGTGCGGGCGGCGCCCGCGCCCGCCGCCCGGTCAGCGAATGCGGAAGTTGCCGCCGATGCCGACGCTGACGGGCGGTGCGTAATAGGCGGGCGCATAGCCGTAGTAGGCCGGCGCGGGTGCGTAGTAGCCGTAAGGCGGCGCGACATAGCAGCCGGACAGGCCGCCGATCAGCGCAAAGGTGATGAGGATTTTGTACATGACTCGATTCCCGGCGAAGAGGGCACGTTGCATCTCGCGAAAACCACGCCGTCGCAGCCTGCGACGGCCGGCACGGAAGAGACAACCGGCCCTTCCCGTCGCTCGATGCGGCAATGCGCGGAGTCTAGCGCCGGGGCCACCGGGACACGTTTCGCGAGCGGTTACACGTGTTACGTGGTGTGACCGCTGAAACAGGCGCGCCCGGCGTCGCGGCACGCGCCGGCTGGCGCCGCCCGAACCACGCGCCGTCTGCGCGTTACACGAAACGCGCGCGGATCCGCTCGGCGACCGATTCGAGCGTCGCCGAATCGGCGATGTCGCGCGCGTGCATCCGCAGCTCGACGCCTTCCCAGCGCGGAATCACGTGGAAATGCACGTGCGGGACCGTCTGGCCCGCCGCCGCGCCGTTGAACTGGCCGATGAACACGCCGTCCGGCCCGAGCGCCGCGCGCACGGCCGCCGCGACGCGCTGCGTCATGCGGATGCCGGCCGCGGCCGCGTCGCCGGACAGCTCGAAGATCTGCGCGGCCGGCTCCTTCGGGATCACGAGCACGTGACCGTCGGCCTGCGGCATGAGATCCATGATCGCGAGCGTTGCGTCGTCTTCGGCGACCTTCACGCACGGCAGTTCGCCGCGCAGGATCCGGGCGAACGGGTTGTTGTTGTCGTAGGACATGGGCGTTTTCCGATGTTTGCGATTGCGGTTTGACTGGGAACGATGCCGGACGATTATCGGCCGACGGCGGTCCGGATTTCAACTTGTCAGGCCGTGTCGCCATGGCGGCGAACAATGCGCGCCGACTCGCGTGCAATGCCCGTCGCCGGATGGAATATCCGGCCGTCGCGATCCGTTTATTTCGAGTGCGGACTCGCACGGCAAGACTGCGGATCCGCGCCGGACATCCGCGCGCTGCGCAGGCCGGCAGCCGGGATGACTGCTCGCGATCATCAACCGGAGTCATGCCATGGACCCTCTCCCATCCTGTCGTTCGCCCGCCCCGCCCGTGTTTGACGCCGCGTTTGCCGATCACCCGCCGATCCTCGCCCACGCCTGTCGCACGATGGCGCGCACGCTATGCCGCGCGGCTTGCGGCGCGGGACTGATCGCGTTGTCGTCGGCTTTCGCGTGGGCCGGCGGCGGCAATTCGATCCTGCCGGTCTCGTCGGTCACGGCGTCGACCGTGCCCGCCAACGGCGACGTCAATCCGTACGGCATCGCGTTCGTGCCGCGCGGCGTGCCGAGCTGGAGCACGCTGAAACCGGGCGACGTCGTCGTATCCAACTTCAACGCGGCATCGAACACGCAAGGCACCGGCACGACGGTCGTCAAGCTGTCGCCCGGCAAGACGCCGGCAACGTTCTTCCAGGGCAGCAATGTCGGCCTGACGACCGCGCTCGCGGTGCTGCGCAGCGGCTTCGTGCTGGTCGGCAACGTGCCGGCACCGGACGGCAAGACCGTGGTCCCCCCGGGCTCGCTGCTCGTCATCGGTCCGCAAGGCAATCTCGTCACGCAACTGTCGAGCACCACACTGCTCGACGGACCGTGGGACATGACCGTGATCGACCGCGGCCAGCGCGTGACCGCGTTCGTGTCGAACGTGCTGAACGGGACGGTCGCACGGATCGAGCTGATGATCGGCAGCGACGGCGTCAGGATGCTGCCGGGCTCGCAAATCATCGCATCGGGCTACGTGAACCGGACCGATCCCGCTGCGCTCGTCGTCGGCCCGACCGGCCTCGCGTACGATCCCGACATCGACGTCCTGTATGTCGCCTCGACCGGCGACAACGCGGTGTTCGCGATCCAGAATGCCGCGACGACGCATCGCAACGGCGGCGTCGGACGGATGATCTACTTCGATGCGGCGCACCTGCACGGCCCGCTCGCGCTGGCGCTCGCGCCGAACGGCCATCTCGTGACCGCGAACGGCGACGCGGTCAACCCCGACCCGCTGCAACCGAGCGAGATCGTCGAATTCACGGTGGACGGGCGCTTCGTCGCGCAGATGCAGGTCGATACCGTGCCGGGCGCGGCATTCGGGCTCGCGTTCGGGCGCGGCAGCAAAGGCCAGCCGGAATTCGCGGCCGTCGACGACAACACGAATACCGCGACGGTCTGGACACTGCGTTCGGACAACGGCAACGCACAATGACGCATCACGCGAACGGGCCGCGTGCGGCCCGTTCGAACCTGCGCGATCGACACATGCGATTCGCAGACGCCGGGCACCATGCCGCCTGACCGACGCCGCCCGGCGTCACCCGCCCCCACGATTGCCACCGCTCGCGCGAACCTGCGACACTGCCGGATCGTTGCCATCGTTGCCGGCCGGCACGCCACCGAGGACGCTCGCGCATGACGATCCCCTTCAAATCGCTGATCCTGCGCGGTGCCGCCGTCGCGCTCGTCGCCGCGGCCGGCTACACCGGCTACATGCTGTCGCGGCTCGCGCCCATCGCGACGGGCTATGCCGCGAAGGCGCTGTGTTCGGGCGTGTTCGTGTCGGGCCGTCCGGCCGCGTCGGTGATCGACGTCGACATCATGGCCGGCGTGCATCCGCTGCTGAAGCTGGTGCGTCCGTCGATCGATCCCGAGCATCATCGCGCCGTCGCGACCTTCGCCGGATTCGCGCAACGCGAGGCGGACTTCCGGCCCGGGCTCGGCTGCACGCTCGCGCTCGGACCGTCGCCCGGCGGGCTGCCGGCCGCGCTGCCGCCCGTCCCCGATCCGCCGCCCGCGCACGAAGCGGCGCCGGCCGCACCGCCCGCCGGCATCGACGCACGCAAGCTGCAGGCCGCGCTCGACCGCGCGTTCGACGAACCCGATCCGGCGCGGCCGCGGCGCACCCGCGCGGTCGTCGTGATGTGGCGCGGCCAGGTGATCGCCGAACGCTATGCGCCCGGCTTCGCGGCCGACACGCCGCTGCCCGGCTGGTCGATGACGAAGACCGTGACGGCCGCGCTGGCCGGCATGCTCGTCGCGCAGCACAAGCTGTCGCCGGACGCGTCGGCGCTGCTGCCCGAATGGCGCGACAGCGGCGATCCGCGCGCGGCGATCACGCTCGACGAGCTGCTGCGGATGACGAGCGGCCTGCAATTCAACGAGGACTACGACGACCCGCTGTCCGACGTCGCCGTGATGCTGTTCACGCAGCCGGACACCGCGCGTTTCGCGTCGGCCATGCCGCTCGCCGCGCAGCCCGGCACGCAGTGGTACTACTCGAGCGGCACGAGCGCGATCGTCGCGCGCGTGATGCGCGAGGCGATGGGCGGCACCGAAGGCGACTACCTCGCGTTTCCGCGCTGCGCGCTGTTCGCGCCGCTCGGCATGCGCAGCGCGGTGTTCGAGCCCGATGCGGCCGGCACGCTCGGCAGCGCGTCGTTCATGTATGCAAGCGCGCGCGACTGGGCGCGCTTCGGGGAGCTTCTGCGGCAGGACGGGGTGTGGGACGGGCAGCGGCTGCTGCCGCAAGGCTGGGTGCGCTACCTGACGCGCGCGACGCCGCTGTCGACGCGCCAGGAATTCGGCGCGCATCTGTGGGTGAAGGTGCCGGAGCCGTTCAACGATCGCGATGCGCACGCGAGCCCGCTGCCCGTCGACGCGTTTCATGCGGTCGGCCATGAAGGCCAGTTCGTGAGCGTGGTGCCGAGCCGCGAGCTGGTGGTCGTGCGGCTCGGGCTGTCGCGGCCGGAATCCGCATGGAATCACGAGGCATTTCTCGCGCGCGTGCTCGAGGCCGTACCGGCATCGGGCTCGTGACGGCCGCGGCGCGGCGGCGATGCGGCGGCACATCACGCCGCCGCGCCGCGCACGACATGCGATGCGTTACGGGTTCGCGCTGCCCGCGTACTGCTGGAAACCTTCGCGCGTCGCCAGGCGCTCGATGTAGCGCTTCACTGCCGGGAAATCCGGATGCTCGAACGGCGTGCCGAACCAGCGGTTCACCGACAGGCCGATCGGAATGTCCGCGAGCGTGAAGCGGTCGCCAGCCACGAACGCGCCGGTCGCTTCGAGCTGCGCGTTCAGTATCTGCATGTGCTTCGTCCAGCCCGCGATCGACTGCGCGATCGCCGCCGGGTCCTGGTGATCCGGCGACTTGCGCACGAGGCCGAGGAACGCGCCGACCCACGAGCGGTTCAGGTCCGTGCCCTGCCAGTCGATCCACTGATCGACCCGCGCGCGCGCCTGCGGCTCGGCCGGATAGAGCGCGTCGCCGCCATAGCGGTTCGCGAGATAGCGGATGATCGTGTTCGACTCCCACAACACGAAGTCGTCGTCCTTGATGACCGGCACGAGGCCGTTCGGATTCAGCGCGAGGTAGGCCGGGTCGTTGGTCGTGCGAAAGCCCGCGCCCCAGTCTTCCTGTTCGAACGGCAGGTTCAGTTCGGTGCACAGCCACAGCACCTTGCGGACGTTGATGGACGGGATCTTGCCGAGGATGTGCAGCATGCAGGCTCCTTGTGAGGTCGAATGCGAAGCGTTCGGGAGGCGCGACACGGCCCGGACGCGCTCCCGTCGAAGTTATACACGAGCCCGCGAGAATCGACAGCGCGTCAGGCGAAATCGCCGTTGCAGGCCCCACTGCCTCGCTCACATCGGCTTGAGCACCATCAGGAAATAAACGCTCAGCATCGCGAAGAACGCCGGATAGCCGAGCAGCTCCCAGCGCTTCGCATAGCGCCAGTACCGTTCCGGCAGCGCGGCAGCGCCGTTCGCATGCGCGAGCTTCGCCATCGCGGCCAGTTCGATCTGCAGCCATACGACCGGCAGCCAGCACGCGCCCGCGACCGCATACAGCACGATCGACGCGACCAGCCACGGCGTCGTCCACGGCCAGCCGGCCGTATGCGCGAGCCACAGCCCGGATGCGGGCTGGAACAGCACGGCCGGCGTCGTGAACCACCAGTCCGCGCGCACGACGAGGCGCGACACGGCGGCGATCGCCGGCACCGAGCGCGTGCGGTTCGCGAAGAACAGGTAGAACGCGGTGCCGAAACCCGTGCCGACCATCAGCACCGAGGACAGGATATGCAGCGTCTTGATCACGAGATAGGTGTTCATGCGTGTTCTTCTTCTGAAAAGAGGATCAACAGGATCGCCAGAATCGGCACGTTCTTGAGCACGGGGCCGAACGGCTCGGCGAGCAGGCCGGGCATCGTGACCGCGATGACGGCCGAATACGCGACGATCAGCGCGCCTTGCGCGGCCCACAGCCGGCGGGACGGCGCGACGACGGTCGCCACGCCGAACGCGAAGTCAAGCGCGCAGGCCGCGTAGAGCGCGATCAGCGCGGGCAAGCCAGTCAGGTGCGCGCGGGCGAGCATCGCGAGGCTGTCGTGCCGCGGATGGATGAACGCGCTGACGATGGCCGTCCAGATCCAGACGATCGCGAGCGCGCCCAGCAGCAGCGGCCGCCGCCACATCGCGAGCGCGTCGCGGCGCAGCGCGGGCGCGTCCGCGCCGATGAAATGCCGCAGCCCGCGCGGCGGCCGGCCGAGCACGGCCGCGAGCGCCGCGGGGTCGCCGGTGTTGCCGCCGCGCAGCATCGTCCACGTGTCGCGGGTCAGCATCGCGCCCGGCAGCGCGCCGAGCAGCGCGGCCGCCGCCCCGACCAGCGGGCCCGGCAGCGCGATGCGCGCCGCCGGCGGGAAGCCCAGCGCGGCGCGATAGACGCTCAGCATCTCGCGATACTCGACTTCGTCGCCGCCGACCGCGTCGATGACCGGGTTGCCGGCCGCCGGCGCATCGACGAGCCGCGCGACGAGTTCGGCGAGATCGTCGATGTGCACGGGGCGCAGCCGCTGATGGCCGCCCGTCGGCAATGCCTGCACGGGCAGGCTCGCGAGCATCCGGAAGAACCGTGCCGACGTGCCGGAAGCGCCGTAGACGAGCGCCGGGCGCACGATCCGGTAATCGAGCGGCAGCGTCCGCAGGAAGGTGTCGGCTGCGTATTTGCTGGCGAAATACGACGTGTCGCCGCGCTCGACGCCCAGCGCCGAGATCTGGATCACGCGTCGCACGCGGGCACGACAGCACGCGGTGAAGAGCGCGCAGGGCGCCGCGCGATGCACGGCGTCGAAGGTCGCGTCACGCCGGTCCGCAAGGATCCCGACCGCATTGATCACCACGTCGACGCCGTCGAGCCGGGCGAGCCACGCATCGGGATCGACGTCCTTCGTGAAGTCGATCGCGACGTCGTGCGGACCGACCGCATGCCGCACGCCGCGCAGCACGCGATGGCCGCCGGCTTCGAGCCGCGCGCCCAGCGCCCGCCCGATGAAGCCGTTCGCGCCGCAGAGGAGGATGTTCATGTCGCACTCCGCGGTGCGGCATGCCGGCGGATCGATCGCGATGCCCTGTTCATTTTCGTCCTTTACCTACAGTTATTTCTGTAAAGACAGAAATTTCAATTTCAAAAAAAGCGGGCTGCGTGCCCGCACGTCCGGTACCGCTTACTTCGACGACTTGCGCCTGACCGTCTGGCTGATCTTCGCGCCGATGCCGAGCGCCTTCATCAGCGTGTCGGGCTTGAGCCGCAGCATCTCGTCCGACCAGGTCGTGAGCGTCTCGACGAACTGCAGCGTGTCGCGGATGCGCTGTTCGGTTTCGCGGCTCTCGTCGGCGATCTCCGGGCTCGTCAGGCAATCGCGCAGCACCGTGAGCGTCGGTTCGATCTCGCGCTGCCGCCGCCCTTCGACGATCAGCTTGAACAGTTCCCAGATGTCGGTCGACGTCTCGAAGTGGTCGCGCCGGTCGCCCAGCACGTGCACGACCTTCGCGAGCCGCCATGCCTGCAGTTCCTTCAGGCTCGTGCTGACGTTGGAACGCGCGACGTTGAGCGTCTCGGCGATCTCGTCGGCCGCAACCGGCCGGCCGGCCAGGTACAGCAGCGCGTGAATCTGCGAGACGGTGCGGTTGACGCCCCAGCGCGAGCCCATTTCGCCCCAGTGGAGGATGAATCGTTCGGCAATCGGTGTGAGTTCCATGTCGGGGAATTTAGTTTTTTCAGTTATTTCTGTCAAGAGAGAAATAACGGGCGGCGACGCGAATGGCTGCCTCGACCGTCCCGCCCGCGGGCAACTGCGACCGCGGCCACGGCTCGCCTTTCCCGCCGTTGCGCCCGCTTCCATTACAATGCGCGGGATTTTTCCGATTTCAGGCCGTCCGCGCCTTTCTGACTAGAGGTTCTCCCATGATCATCAAACCGCGCGTGCGTGGCTTCATCTGCGTGACGACTCATCCGGTCGGCTGCGAAGCCAACGTCAAGGAACAGATCGACTACGTGACTTCGCACGGCCCGATCGCCAACGGTCCGAAGAAGGTGCTCGTGATCGGCGCGTCGACGGGCTACGGCCTCGCCGCCCGGATCTCGGCCGCATTCGGCTCGGGCGCGGACACGCTGGGCGTGTTCTTCGAGCGCGCCGGCAGCGAGACGAAGCCGGGCACCGCCGGCTGGTACAACAGCGCCGCGTTCGAGAAATTCGCCGCCGAAAAGGGGCTCTATGCGCGCAGCATCAACGGCGACGCCTTCTCCGACAAGGTCAAGCAGATCACGATCGACACCATCAAGCAGGATCTCGGCAAGGTCGACCTGGTCGTCTACAGCCTCGCGGCACCGCGCCGCACGCACCCGAAGACGGGCGAAACGATCAGCTCGACGCTGAAGCCGGTCGGCAAGTCGGTCACGTTCCGCGGCCTCGACACCGACAAGGAAGTGATCCGCGAAGTGTCGCTCGAGCCGGCGACGCAGGAAGAGATCGACGGCACCGTCGCCGTGATGGGCGGCGAGGACTGGCAGATGTGGATCGACGCGCTCGATGAAGCCGGCGTGCTGGCCGACGGCGCGAAGACGACCGCATTCACGTATCTCGGCGAGCAGATCACGCACGACATCTACTGGAACGGCTCGATCGGCGAAGCGAAGAAGGATCTCGACAAGAAGGTGCTGTCGATCCGCGACAAGCTGGCCGCGCATGGCGGCGACGCGCGCGTGTCGGTGCTGAAGGCTGTCGTCACGCAGGCGAGCTCGGCGATCCCGATGATGCCGCTCTACCTGTCGCTGCTGTTCAGGGTGATGAAGGAAAAGGGCACGCACGAAGGCTGCATCGAGCAGGTGTACGGGCTCCTGAAGGACAGCCTGTACGGCGCGACGCCGCACATCGACGAGGAAGGCCGCCTGCGCGCGGACTACAAGGAGCTCGACCCGCAAGTGCAGGACAAGGTCGTCGCGATGTGGGACAAGGTCACGAACGAGAACCTGTACGAGATGACCGACTTCGCGGGCTACAAGACGGAATTCCTGCGCCTGTTCGGCTTCGAGATCGCGGGCGTCGACTACGACGCGGACGTGAACCCGGACGTGAAGATCCCGGGCATCATCGACACGACGGTCTGACGAAACGCCCGCCGCCGCGCTCACCGAGCGGGCGGCGGGGTCGCGCTGCCGGCCGCGTCAACGCGGCGCCGGCTCCTCCAGATAGACGCCCGACGACAGCGTGGCCTTCACTTGCCGCGTGAACTCGTCGGTCGACACTTCCTCCTCCCCTGCTTCGATTGCCTCGTAGGCCTGGCGCACGACGTCGGCCGGCGTGGCCTTCGGCACGTCGAGGCCGGCCGTCAGGTCGGTATCGATGAACCCCGCATGCAGCCCGACGACCTGCGTATGCTGTTCGCGCAGCGAATGCCGCAGCCCGTTGGTCAGCGCCCACGCGGCCGACTTCGACACGCCGTAGCCCGACAGGATCGGCCGGTTCACCCAGCTCGCGACCGACAGCACGTTCAGGATCGCGCCGCCGCCGTGGCCGGCCAGCGTTCCCGCGAAGGCGCGCGACATCGCCAGCATCCCGAACACGTTGGTTTCGAAGTGATCGCGCAACGCGTCGAGCGCGCCGTCGTCGGTCAGGCTGCCGAGTCGTGCGATGCCCGCGTTGTTGATCAGCAGCGTGACGTCGCGCGCGATATCGGCGGCCGCGGCAACCGTCGCCGGATCGGTCACGTCGAGCCTCACGGGCACCACGCCCGGCAGCGTCACGCTGGCCGGATCGCGCGCGCCCGCATAGACCTTGCGCGCCCCGCGTTCGAGCGCCTGCTTCGCGAACTCGCGGCCGAGCCCGCGGTTCGCGCCCGTGACGAACACCACTGCACCTTCGATCTTCATGCTCGTTCCTTTCGGAGAAAGGATCCCGCTCGCGTCGGTTCGCCGCGCGCCCGGGATCCGGTGATAAACCACGCCGCCATCGCGGACCGAACCGTTGCTCCGCCGGTGCCGTGCCGGAAGCCGGGCAGTCCGCCGCCCACGCCACGCCGCACCGGGACCGATATCCATCCGTGCCGCGTCGGTCGCTTCGCTTCATTCGCGAAGTCGGCTACACTCGATGTCAATGTCGATCACCATTGTCTTTGCGGTGCATTGTGTCAGCGCGATTTCGACACGTCAATGGCGATCACCATTGTGTTTTTCAATCGACGCAATTGCCGGAATGAGGGAGGGATCGATGGGCGTCTCGAGACAACAGGCCGCCGAAAACCGCAACGCGATCGTCGCGGCCGCCGAGCGGCTGTTCCGGGTGCGCGGTGTCGACGCGGTGGGGTTGACGGAGCTGATGAAGGAAGCCGGCTTCACGCAGGGCGGCTTCTACAACCACTTCAAATCGAAGGATGCGCTGGTCGCCGCGGTGATGGAGAAAGCGATCCAGGACCGCGCGGATTCACCGAACGCCGGCAGCGTCGCGAAGCAGGCGACGGCGTACCTGTCGGCCGCGCATCGCGACAACGTCGAAGCCGGTTGCCCGCTGTCGGGTTTCGCGGGCGATGCGCCCCGGCTGACCGACGCGGCGCGCGCGTGCTACGCGCACGGCGTCGCCGCGTATCTCGACCGGCTGGAACGGATGGTGGCCGCCGAAGGCCCGGCCGCGGCGGACACGCGCCGCGACGCGATCGCCGTCTTCAGCCAGATGGTCGGGGCGCTCGTGCTGTCGCGCGCGATCGCCGGCACCGATCCGGCGCTGGCCGACGAGATCCTCGACGCGGGTCGGCGCACGCTCGGCGCGCAGCCCGACGATCCGGCCGTGCCGGCGTAGCGGCACGACGGGCGCCGGTCGCGCGCGATCGCTATTGCACGGCCCTGGCGGCATCCCACAACGGCCGCTGGCCGAGCGCCGCATGCCACGCCGCGAATTGCGTGCGCCACGACTCGAACGGCTCCGTCAGCGGATGACGCGGATCGTCGCTCAACGCATACGCCATCCCCTCGATCAGCCAGCGCGGCTTGGTGGCGACCGCGAGGTTGCCGAGCACTTCGGCCTGCCGGTGGTGGATCAGCTCGTGGGCAAGAAAGTAGGTCTGCCAGCCGCGCGGCGCGACGACCACGCCGAAATCCCCGAGCGTCAGTGCCGCCCGTTCGCCGAGACCGAACTGGTCGGCGCACGCGCGCGTCGAGCAGAACACGACGCGCGGCGCGTCGCGAAACGGGCCGACGGCCGCGGCCGCGCGCGCGTAGCCGTCGCGATAGAGCTGCTGCGCGATGCCGAGCTTCGCGGCATCGTCGGTGCAGATGTCCGCGCTCGGGCATGACACGCCGGGCAGCAGCGCGGGCGCGACGACGCGCAGCGGCTTGACGAGCGCGTAGGCGGCGATCGGCACCGCGACGAGCAGGCCCGTGAGGGCGAAGGCGATACGGGAGCGTTTCATCGAGGCGGCAATTCCGTTGGCGTGGCGGTGAGGTGTTCCAGCACGAATATATCGGAGCCGCGGCGGCGCCGGCCGGTTTTTCCGGTTCGCCCGGCTTCCGGCGGCGGTACTGCCGCGCCGCTGCGCCGCCGCGCATGCGCGCCGGTCGCGACCCGGATCGCGACCGCATCCGGCCCCGTTACGCGAGCTGCTTGTGAAAATAAGTCGTCGCGCACAACGCGCCGTCGGGCATCAGCGCATAGTTCGGCACGACGCCGACGCGCTGCCAGCCGGCCCGCTCGTACAGGCGCTCGGCATCGCCACCCGTCACGGTGTCGAGCACGAGCACGGTCTTGCCGGCGGCGCGCGCGGCGTCGTCGGCGGCCGCCATCAGCCGCGCGGCGACGCCCTGCCGGCGCGCATGACGCGACACGAGCATCTTCGCGAGGTCCGCTCGATGCGGCTGGTTCTCCGGCTGCGCGGTCACGAGTTGCACGGTGCCGACGATCCGGCCGGCCGCGTCCTCGGCGATCAGCAGGATGCGCTCGCCGCGCGCGACGCCGTCGGCAACTCGCGTCCAGAACGCGACGGCCGTCGAGCGTTCGATCGGCAACATGAAGCTGACGGACGCGCCGCCTTCGACGCAATCGATCAGCACGTCGGCCAGCGCGTCGATGCAGGCGCGGGCTTCGCTCGCGTCGACGCGGCGGACGGTCACAGGTTCTGTCATACCCTCTCCGGTATATCAGGCGGGGCACGCGCTCGGCCGGCGTGCGCCCGGATCGAATGGAATGCCGCCGTGCGGTCGCACCCCGCGCAACATCGGCGGATGCCCGGCAACACGACGCCCGGCCCGGTCGGCGCGTGTTACCACCCCATCATCCTAAGCGACGAAAATTCCCGTTGCATTGCCTATACTTAGCCGCATGGCTAACTTTCAACCCGGCATCACCGACGTATTCCAGGCGCTCGCCGATCCGACGCGCTGCGCGATCGTCAGCGCGCTCGGCAACGGCGTGCGGACCGTTTCGGAACTGGCCGCGCCGTTCGACATGGCGCTGCCGTCGCTGATGAAGCATGTCGCGGTGCTCGAGCGCAGCGGCCTCGTCACGACCCGGAAAACCGGCCGCACGCGCACCTGCGAGCTGGTCGGCGGCAGGCTGGCCGAAGCCGAGCAGTGGCTCGCCGCGCAGCGCGCACTGTGGGAAGCGCGCGCCGATCGCCTGGTGGAATTCGTCGAACGCCGCCACCAGGAGGAGCACGCGCATGTCAACCCGCCACGTCGACCCCGCCGAAGCTCATGACCTCGTCATCACACGCACGCTGCATGCGCCGCGCCAGGCGCTCTGGCGCGCGTGGACCGATCCCGAACTGCTGAAGGAATGGTGGTGCCCGAAACCGTGGACCACCGAAGTCCGTGCGTTCGACCTGCGCCCGGGCGGCGCCTTCCACACGTTCATGCGCGGCCCCGACGGCGGCACGAGCGACAACCCCGGGTGCTTCCTCGACATCGTGCCGGAAGCGCGCATCGCGTTCACGTCGATGCTCGCGGGCGGCTGGCGGCCGCAGGTGCCGTGGCTGGGCTTCACGGCGATCATCACGATGGCGGATGACGCCGCCGGTTGCCGCTACGAGGCACGCGTGATGCATCCCGACGCCGCGACGCGCGAGCGCCACGAGGCCCTGGGCTTCTTCGAGGGCTGGAACACCTGCATCACGCAGCTCGACGAATTTGCGTCCGCATTGCGCTGAATACGCACATGCGCGGGCCATTGCATGCCGCCGCGCGCGCGCCTAGGATTCCTGAATGAAGCGTGACGACACGCCGGCATCCGGCGTGCACCGTCGCGCGCGCTCCGCGGGAGGCCACATGCTGCAGATGCACACGCATTCGACCCGGGTCAGCCGGCACCTGAACGCACCGCGCGGGCGCGTCTACCGCGCGCTGCTCGATCCGCACGCCGTCGAACAATGGAAGGTGCCGGACGGGATGACGTGCCGCGTGCTCGCCTACGACGCGCGCGAAGGCGGCGCGCTGCGCGTGTCGCTGAGCTACGACGAACCGTCGGACGGCACCGGCAAGACCACCGCGCACACCGACACCTATCACGGCCGCTTCGTGACGCTCGTGCCCGACGAACGGATCGTCGAAATCGACGTGTTCGAAACCGACGATCCGATGCTGCGCGGCGCGATGACGATCACGATCACGCTGTCCGACGAAGCTGGCGGCACACGCGTCGACGCGGTGCACGACGGTGTGCCGCCCGGCGTGCCGGCAGCCGACAACGAGACCGGCTGGCGCATGGCGCTCGCCCGGCTGGCGGCGCTGGTCGAGACGGGCTAGCAGCGCGACGCGACGTGCTCGGTATGCGTCAACCGAGCCGGTACGCGTGCGAGACGGTCCCGCGGAACAGCGCATCGCGCTCGTCCGGGCTCGCGTGTGCGGTCAGCCGCTTGAACGCGTTCCAGCCGTTCACGTACGAATACGAGCCCTTGTCGACCGGAAAATTGCTCTCGAACATGCAGCGCTTCGCGCCGAACGCCTCGATGCACGTGAGCATCCACGGCTTCCACGCGGCGGCGAGCTGTTCGGACGACGGCGGCCGCGCGCCCTTCTCGAAATCGAACCCGTTGATCCGCATGCCGAGGCCACCGACCTTCACGAATACGTTCGGCAGCCGCGCGAGTTCGCGCATCGATGCCGACCAGCGCTGGAAGACTTCCGGCCGCTGGTCCACGTAGCTCGCGATCCGCACGACGCCGCCGCAGTGATTGACGACGATCCGCGTGTCGGGGTTCGCCTTCGCCAGATCGAACAGCTCGGGCAATTGAGGAAAGAACAGCCACGCGTCGTACGACAGTCCGAGCGGCGCGAGCTGCGCGACGCCAGCCCGGTACGCGGGGTCGAGCAACAGCCCGCGCGGCACCGCCGACAGCGGATTGGCGAGCGTCGGATCGGCATCCCAGGTACTCAGGTGTCGAACGCCGCGAAAGCGTCCGCGCCCCGCGTCGACATGCGCTTCGAGCACGTCGCGCACGCGCTCGCCGAGCCGCAGGTCCGCGTGCCCGACGATGCCTTTCGCGACGGCCGGGCCGCTGCGTTGCAGCGGCTCCGTCACGCCGGCGACGTAGGCCGTCTCGCCGACCGGCTTCAGTTCGGCCGGGCCCGCGTCGCGATAGCGCGTCAGCGCCTGCATGTAGACGGATGCCTGGACGTTGTGGCCGGATCGCGCGTCCTGCAGATAGTCGTCGAGCATGTAGATCCAGCCCGGCCGCTCGTAGAAGTGATGATGCGCATCGACGATCGGCAGATCCGGATCGAGTGCGGGTTCGAGCGCAGATGCGAGCCAGTCGCTTCGCACCGCGAGATAGTTGCCTTGGGTCGTCATGCGGGAGGGTCCGTTTTCAGCCGGCGCGCGCGTATCGGCCCATGCAGGGAGCGCGAGCGATGCGGCGGCCGCACCGAGCAACCGGCGTCGTTTGATCGAAATGGTCGCGTCCATGTCATTCGCTCCGGTCGAATGCGTACAGCGACAGCGTGAGCAGCGTCGTGATCGCCAGCACGATCGCGAGGCCGAGCATCCCGGCCGTGAAGGTGCCGAAGCCGTCCTTCAGGTAGCCGACGAGATAAGGGCCCGCGAATCCGCCGAGCGCGCCGATCGAATTGATCAGCGCGAGCCCGCCGGCCGCCGCCTGGCCGGACAGGAAGCGTGAAGGCAGCGTATAGAAGATCGTGCGACCGGCAATCGTGCCGATCAGCGCGAGCGTGATGCCGACGAGTGCGGGCCCGAGCGTCAGGAAGTGGGTCGACACGCCGAGCGCCACCGCGCCGATGGCCAGCCCGATCGCCAGGTTCGCGACCGGGCCGCCGCGCCGGTCCACCCGCTTCGCCCACCACAGCAGCGCGATGGTCGCGAAGAAGTACGGCACAGCGGAAAGCCAGCCCGTCTGCATCGTCGACATGCCGTGTGCCTTGAGCATCTGCGGCAACCAGATGCCGATCCCGTAAGAACCCATCGTGAAGCCGAACGAGATCAGCGCGAGCACGTACACGCGCACGTCGCGCAGCGCGACGCCGAAGTGCTTCTTGCGGCCGGCGGCCGCGCCTTCGCGCTCGAACGCGCGCTGCAGCGCGGCACGCTCGTCGCTCGACAGCCACGCGGCATCCGCGGGCGAATCGGACAGCAGCTTCAGCACGAGAAAGCCGAGCGCGCACGCGGGCAGCCCTTCGACGATGAACATCCACTTCCAGCCCGCAAGGCCGAGCACGCCGTCGAGCTGCAGCAGCCACGTCGACAACGGGCCGCCGATCAGCGACGACAGCGGTGTCGACACGGTGAACCACGCCAGCACCCGCGTGCGGTAACTCGCCGGAAACCACACCGCGAGGAAAAAGATCACGCCCGGAAAGAAGCCCGCTTCGCCGATGCCGAGCAGCAGCCGGATCGCATAGAAACTCGTCGGCCCGGTCGCGAGCGCGGTCGCCGCCGCCATCAGCCCCCACGTGATCATGATGCGCGCGAGCCAGCGCCGCGCGCCGAAGCGGTACAGCGCGAGATTGCTCGGCACCTCGAACACGCAGTAGCCCGCGAACATGATCCCCGCGCCCCAGCCGAACTGCGTCGCGGTCAAGCCGAGATCGCGGTTCATGGTCAGCGCCGCGAACCCGACGCTCGTGCGGTCGAGGTAGTTGAAGAAGTACGCGAGCGCGAGCAGCGGAATGAAACGCCACGCGGCCTTGCGCACGGCCCGTTGCTCGATCGACGCGTCGGTTTCGCGATCGGCGGCCAGCGCCGGGGAAGCGGATGTCATGGTTGTCTCCGTGGATACGGCGCTCCTCGCCCGCGCGATCGCACGGGCACGACGCCTGTTGTTCGTTCGATGGATCGCGGCGGCGCTACGCGCTCGCCACTTCGTTCGCCGAAGGCACATCGGCCGCCACGCCCGGCGGTTGGACGTCCGCACCATGTCCGTGCGACCCGGCGACGACGCCGGCAGCGATCAGCGCCCGGGCCTCGTCCGGCGTATAGCCGAGCTCGCCGAGCAACGCGCACGTGTCCTGACCGAGCGCGGGCGGCGCTGCGCGCAGCCGCAGGCGCTCGCCCGCGAGCGTGAGCGGCAGCAGCGCGGTGCGCGTGTCGACCGGCCGGCCGGCGCTGCTCGCGTCGGCCGGCAGCGTCACGGCTTCGAGCCCGCCCGTCGCGAGCAGATGCGGATCGTCGAACAGGTCCTGCGGCTTCGTGATCGGCGCATACGGCAGGCCGATCGATTCGAAGATCGCGCCGATCTCCGCGGCCGAATGCGCGGCGAGCCGCGCACGCAGTTCGGGCAGCAGCCACTCGCGGGCCTGCACGCGCAAGTTGTTGGTTGCAAGACGCGCATCGTCCTTCAGCGCGGCAAGGCCGAATGCATCGCAGAACAGCGCCCATTGCGTGTCCGATACGACCGCGAGAAAGATCTGCTCGCCATCCTTCACCGAAAACACGTCATAGACCGCCCACGCGGAAATGCGGCTCGGCATCGGCGACGCGGCCTGCCCCGTCACCGCGAACTGCATCATGTGCTGCGCGACGAGGAACACGTTGTTCTCGAACAGCGAACTCTGCACCTGCTGGCCGCGGCCGGTGCGTTCGCGCTGCGCGAGCGCGGCCATCGCGCCGATCGCGCCGAACATCCCGCCCATGATGTCGTTCACGCTCGAGCCCGCACGCAACGGCCGGCCTTCGGGGCCCGTCATGTACGCGAGACCGCCCATCATCTGCACCACTTCGTCGAGCGCGGTGCGATGTTCGTACGGCCCCGGCAGGAAACCCTTGTGCGACACGTACACCAGGCGCGGATTCAGCGCGGACAACGCGGCATGGCCGAGCCCGAGCCGATCCATCGTGCCGCTCTTGAAGTTCTCGCTGAACACGTCCGCCGTCGCGACGAGCCGCCGCACGATCTCGAGCCCGCGCGGATCCTTCACGTCGACCGCGAGGCTCTTCTTGTTGCGGTTGAACATCCCGAAGAAGCCCGCGCCGGAACCGCGCAGCGCACGCGTGCTGTCGCCCGCGATCGGTTCGATCTTGATGACTTCCGCGCCGAGATCGGCGAGCAGCATGCCGCAGGTCGGGCCCATCACCATGTGCGTCATCTCGATCACGCGCACGCCTTCGTACGGCAGCGCCGCAGCCGGTTGGCGATCGTTCATTGCGCGACTCCCGTCAGGCAACCTTCCGGCTGGGCCGCCGACGGCGCACGGCCGTCCGCGTAACGGAATCCCTTCGGCAGCCCCGCGTCCGGCACGTGGCCGTACAGCGGCTCGGCAGGCAGCGCCGCGTGCAGGATTGCGCGCGCGGCGAGCAGCGCATCGGCGTCGATGCCCGTGTCGATCCCCATCGACTCCAGCAGGAACACGAGATCCTCCGTGACGATGTTGCCGGTCGCGCCCGGTGCATACGGGCAGCCGCCAAGACCGCCCTGGCTCGCGTCGATCGTCGTCACGCCAGCGTCGAGCGCCGCGACGACGTTGGCGAGCCCCTGCCCCCGGGTGTTGTGGAAGTGCGCGCCGCCCGCCTTGTCGCCGACTTCGCGTTGCAGGCGCGTGAACAGCCGGCGCACCTGCACCGGATTCGCATAGCCGCTCGTATCGGACAGACCGATCTCGTCGACCCCGCATTCGGCCATCGCGACCGCCATCGCGATCGTCTCGTCGTCGGAGACAGCGCCGGCGATCGTGCAGCCGAACGCGACCGACACGCCGGCCTCGATCTGCACCGACGGAAACCGCGCGTCGCGCAGCGCGACGATCGCGCGCACCTCGTCGATCATCTGCGCCGGCGTCTTGCGGATGTTCGCCAGCGAGTGCGCCTCGGTCACCGAGACCGGCAACGTCAGCTTGTGGACGCCCGCCTCGAACGCGCTTTCGGCGCCGCGCAGGTTCGGCGCGAGCGCGGCGACGTGCAGCCCGGGAATCGCCAGCGCATGCGCGACGACTTCCCGCACGTCGGCCATCTGCGGCAACAGCCGCGCGGGCACGAACGACCCGACCTCGATCTCGCGCAGGCCGGCCGCGGCGAGTGCGGTGATCCAGCGCCGCTTGTCGGCCGTCTGCATCACGGCCTTGATGCTCTGCAGGCCGTCTCGCGGCCCGACCTCGCTGACCAGCACCTCTGGATACCCGGAAACGCTCATTCGACACCTCATAGTTCTATCTAAAAGAACATCGTTCTGTTTGACGGAACTTTAGAGGCACGTCGAATCGGCTGTAAGCGGGGTATACCCGTGAAATTGCGATTTTCTGGAACTTGTGTTCTATCAGGCAGAACGATATAGTGGATCGACCGTCACCCAAGGACCTGCAAGCCGTGCCTCCGACCTCGCTCCCCGCAGAACCCACCGGCACCGCCCCCGACTCGTCGGCCGACGCCTCCAGCGGCGTCGCCGTCCTCGATCGCGCGTTCGCGATCCTCCATGCCTTCGGGCAAACCGACGACCGGCTGTCGCTCGCGGAACTGTCGCGCCGCACCGGGCTGTACAAGAGCACGATCCTGCGCCTGCTCGCCGCGCTCGAGCACGGCGGCTTCATGCGCAAGCTCGACGACGGCCAGTACGCGGTCGGACACGAGCCGCTGCGGCTCGCCGCGCTGTACCAGCGTTCGTTCCGGGTCGGCCCGGTCGTCGAGCCGCTGCTCGAGACGCTGAGCCGCGAACTCGGCGAAACGGCGTCGTTCTACGTGCGCCACGGCGAGATGCGCTCGGTGCTCTATCGTGTCGAACCCACGCGCACGGTGCGCGTGTCGATCCGGGTCGGCGAGGAGTTTCCGGTTCACCAGGGAGCGTCCGGGAAGGTGCTGCTCGCGTTCACCGACCCGCACGATGCGCGCTGGAACGACATACGCGAACAGTTGTGGGCCGCGTCGTACGGCGAGCGCGACCCGGAGACGGCTTCGGCGTCCGTGCCGGTGTTCGGCGCGGCCGGCGATTGCGTCGGCGCGCTCACGGTGTCCGGGCCGAAATCGCGGCTGGCCGCCGCGCCGGCGATGGCCGCGGCGCTCGCGCTGCTGTTGCCGCTCGCGCAGAAGGCGACCGTCGCGCTCGGTGGCGCCGGCGCGCGCTACGACGCGCAGGCCGTGCGCGACAGTCTCGCGCGCTTCACCGCGGCCGCGGACGAACCCGCGCAGCCCTAGCCGGCACGCGCGTCCGGCGACGCGGCAGCGCAAACGCCGGCCGCATGCGACACTGGCCGCTGCCGCATGCAGCGCGCCGCCCGCCGGCGCGGCACATGCCACTGCCGTCCGGACACGCACAAGGGAACCCCACGATGAACGCCCCGCGCACCGCCACCTGGTATTTCGATTTCGTCTCGCCGTTCGCCTACCTGCAGCAGGAACGGTTCGACGAGTTGCCGCCGGCTGCCGCCTACGAGCCGAAACCGATCGTGCTCGGCGCCGTGCTCACGCACTGGGGCCAGAAAGCGCCGGCCGAGATCGCGGCAAAGCGCATCTTCACCTATCGCCACGCGCAGTACCGCGCGGACAAGCTCGGCATTCCATTCCGGATGCCGCCCGCGCATCCGTTCAACCCGATCCGGCCGCTGCGTCTCGCGATCGCGATGGGCAACACGCCCGATGCGATCCGGCGGATCTTCCGGCACATCTGGCGCGACGGCCAGGACGTATCGACGCCAGAGGGTTTCGCCGCGCTGTGCGAGGCGGTGGGCTTTCCGGAAGGCGTGACGGCCGTCGACGCGCAAGCGGTGAAGGACGCGCTGCGCGCGAACACCGATCAGGCGATCGCGCATAGCGTGTTCGGCGTGCCGACCTTCGAACTCGATGGCGACCTGTTCTGGGGCGACGATGCGACCGACATGTTCGTCGATTGCGCGACGTCCCGCGCGTGGCTCGACTCGCCCGAAGTGCGCCGCATCAGCGCGCTGCCCGAAGGCATCCGGCGCGGCTGACGGCGCGCCTCGGCGCTGGCGGCTCACGTGTCGCGTCGTTCGACGCGCAGCCGCCTCGACGCGGTGCTGTTCTCGGCATGTTCATCGGGATGACGAGCGGCGCCGCGCTCGGCGGTTCGTTGCTCGCGCAACTTGACCGGCATGCGGTGATCGCGCCGGCGCCGACAACGTCGCCACCGGCACTGGCCGTGCGCACGTGGCGCCGTCGATTTTCGGCAGTGCGATTGCACGGCAGGCGGGTCCGCAGGGCTTGCCCGCCTTTTCTTTTATTTTCGATCGGTGCTGTGCGGCCCCGCGCGGCACGGCCGATTCGTGCGAGAGACAGCCGGCATTCGTTCATCCGATGCAATACTCGGAACGCGTCGCCGGATTGCGCAGTTCAACCGATTATTTTTTCGCCCGCGCCCGGCGCACGCGCGCAATCATCGGATCATTTCTCACGGCCGCACCGCACGGCCCTCCCGAATCCGGCCCCATCGGCAAAGTAGGTTTTCTCAGGGGATTCCCGGTATTTTTTCCCATTTTCTTCGAAATTACCGGTGACATACTTGCCCCCCATTGCGCTCCGGTGCGAGCGCGCTTCCTGATCCCTGCCGGTCGCATGTCCTGTGCTGCGTGTCCGCCGGGGTCGCAGAACATGAACAATTTCGACACCACGATCCAGATCTTCCTCACCCACATTACGTTCGGACCGCTGATGAATCATGCGATCCGCGTGATCGCCGGCCTCTATACGTTCAAGGGCTTCGTCCTGATCCCCGTGCTGTGCTGGCTGTGGTTCCAGCCGGGACCGCAGCGCGAACGGCAACGCGAGCTGGTCATCGCGACGGTCGCGAGCGGGCTCGTCGCGCTCGCGTTCGGCCGGTTGCTCGCGAAAGTCCTGCCGTTCCGCGTGCGGCCGATCTACAACCCCGACCTGCACCTGCACTTCCCGTCCGAGGAATTGCGTGCGGCCACGCTGCAGGCCTGGAGTTCGTTTCCGAGCGATCACGCGATGCTGTGGATGGCGATCGCGACGGGCATCTTCATCATCGCGCGACGCGCCGGCGTGTTCTCGCTGCTGTACGCGGTCGTGTTCATCTGCGTGCCGCGCGCGTATCTCGGCTATCACTACCCCACCGACCTGATCGCCGGTGCCGCGATCGGCATCGCGCTCGCGTGGCTGCTGACGCGCGATGCGATTCGATCGCGCTTCGCGCCGCAGGTGCTGGAGGCGATCCGGCGCTTCCCCGCGCCGGCCTATACGCTCGCGTTCCTGCTGTGCTTCGAGCTGATCACGCAGTTCGACGAACTGCTGACGCTTGCGCAGTCGGTCAAGCATACGGCGATGTAACGGGACGGCGCCGCCATGCATCCGCTGCTGTCGACACGACGCCCGGGCACACGCTGCCGGCCCTGCGCGGCGGCATCGCGCCCGGCGCGCGCCGCCGTCCGGATCGTCGCCGCCGCGGCGACGGCGGCCGCGCACGTCAGTCGCGGTCGGGCGCCCCGAGCGGGAAGAACGAGCGATACGGCCGCGCTTCGTCGACCGCACGCGCGAACGACGGCCGCGCAAGCAGCCGCCGGCGATATGCGATCACGTTCGCGAACGACGGATCGATCCGGTGCGTCCAGTCCGCGTAGAACAGGAACGGTGCCGCGCCGCAGTCGGCGAGGCTGAAGCGGTCGCCGGCCGCCCATTCGCGATCGGCCATCGTGCGATCCAGCCATGCGTACGACGTTTCGAGCATCGCGCGCGCATCGGCGACACCCCGCGCATCGCGCTCGTGTTCCGGCCGCAACGCATCGAACACGACCTTCTGCTGCGGGGTCGCGACATAGTTGTCGAAGAAACGATCCATCATCCGCACTTCCAGCGCCGCGCGCCGGTCGTCGGGCACCAGCCGCGCGGGGCCCGGGTGGTAGAGATCGAGATACTCGACGATGATCGTCGCCTCGATCACGGTACGGCCCGCGTCGACGAGCACCGGGAAGCGCTTCAGCGGCCACAGCGCGGCCAGTTCCTGCATCGGCTTCGGATCGTCGTGCGCGAGCACGCGATAGTCGAACGGCGTGCCGTTCTCGTACAGCGCGGTCAGCACCTTCTGGCAATAGGACGAAAAGGGATGGGCGTAAAGCGTCGGCGTCATCGCGGGTCTCTCGGGGTTTCGGCGCCGCGTCATGCGGCGCCACGTGATCGGATACCTTGACGACGAACGGCGCCGGGCCGAATCGACACCGGGCCGAACATTTTTTTTCCGTTGCGCGGCATCGCGCCGCTACGACCGGCCATCCATCACGACGCGGCCTTCGCCGCGCCAGCGCAGCATCCCGCCGCCGAGGTTCGCGACGGCATCGAAGCCGGCCTTCAGCAGGATCACGGTCGCCTGCGCGGAGCGGCCGCCCGCGCGGCACACGGTCACGATCGGCCGGTCGCGCGCGAGTTCGCCGGTGCGCGCGGCCAGTTCGCCGAGCGGAATCGGCGTCGCGCCCGGCAGGTGGCCGAGCGGGCCGGTGAATTCGTCCGGCTCGCGCACGTCGACGACCTGCACCGCCGGCAGGTGATCCTCGAGCCACTGCGGATCGATTTCCCAGAATCCGGCGAACGTATAGACGAGCGGCGCCCAGTCGGGCGCCGCCTGCACGTCGGGCGCATTCGCGGCGAGTCCGCACTGCAGGTTCGCGGGCACCGCGACGTCGATCTGGCGCGGATGCGCGAGCCCGAGGTTGCGCATGTAGCCCGCGAAATCGTCCTCGCTGAGATCGCCGCCGAGGCGCGGATTGAAACGCCGCTCCTCGCCGACGCTCGTGACCGTGAGCCCGCGATAGTCGTGCGCGGGATACAGCAGGCATGCGGCCGGCAGCGTGAAAAGCCGGCCGTGCACCGCGCGATACAGCGCGCGCGGGTCACCCTGCTGGAAGTCGGTACGGCCGGTGCCGCGAATCAGCAGGCAGTCGCCGGTAAACGCCATCGATTCATCGTCGAGCACGAGGCTGATGCAGCCGCTCGTGTGGCCCGGCGTCGCGCGCACGGTCAGGTAGCGCGGGCCGAATGCGCAGCGATCGCCGTCGTTCAGGTAGCGGTCGGCGCCCTGCGCGCCGCTCGCGGCCGAAATCGCGATCGCGCTGCCGGTGCGCTGCTTCAGCAGCCACGCACCCGTCACGTGATCGGCGTGCACGTGCGTATCGACGGTCGCGACGAGCCGCAGCCCGAGCTCGTCGAGCAGCGCCGCATCGCGGCGCACCTGCTCGAACACCGGGTCGATCAGCAACGCTTCGCGCGATGGGCGGTCGGCGAGCAGGTACGTGTAGGTCGACGATTGCGGGTCGAAGAGTTGCCGGAAGATCATCGCGAAGTCGCTCCGTCGGCTGGGCGTGTCGGTCGGGTGAAGGGTGCGGGTCGTGCAACCCGCACCGCGTGTGGCGCCGGCTCGCGACGCACACGTTCATACAGCGTAGTTCAAAACACGCGCGCCACCGGCGTCGTTGCACGCGGCGAGACGTCACGCCGCATCCGGTCCGTCGCGCGTGCTGCCTTACACTACCGCCTGTTCTCGTCTTACGTTCACAAGAATTGCGTCGACATGTCTCTGACGATCGATCCGAAGCAAGCCGCCGCGCTGCTGGCCGTCGCCGATACCGGCAGCTTCGAGCAGGCCGCCGTGCGCCTGCACGTGACCGCGTCCGCCGTCACGCAGCGGGTCCGCGCGCTGGAGGCGAGCCTCGGCGCGCCGCTCGTGCTGCGCACGCGGCCGTGCCGGCCGACGGCGGCCGGGCAGCGCGTGCTGCAGCACCTGCGCCGCGTCGCGCTGCTGCAGGCCGACCTGCAAAGCACGCTCGCGACCGAGCGCGAATCGCCGATCTCGGTCACGATCGCGCTGAACTCCGACAGCCTCGGCACCTGGTTCCTGCCCGCATTGACGTCGGTGCTCGCGGGCGAGCGCATCCTGTTCGAGCTGATCGTCGAGGACCAGGACCACACGTTCGCGCTGCTCGAAAGCGGGATGGCCGTCGGCTGCGTGACGACCGAGCCGAAGCCGATGCGCGGCTGCGTCGCGACGCCGCTCGGCACGATGCGCTACCGGCTGCTCGCGGCCGCCGCGTTCGCGCTGCGCTGGTTTCCGCGCGGCCTGAACCGCACGGGCGCGCGCCATGCGCCGGTCGTCGCGTATTCGCGGCGCGACACGCTGCAGTCCTCGTTCCTGAAGGAGAAGTTCGGGTTGCCCGAAGGCGCGTATCCGTGCCACTACGTGCCGGGCACGCACGCGCATTTCGCGGCGGTGCGGCACGGGCTCGGCTACGCGATGGTGCCGGAGCCGCTGCTCGGCGGCACACCGCTCGACGCGCAGGGGCTCGTCGATCTCGCGCCGCTGCATCCGACCGACATCACGCTGTACTGGCACGCATGGACCGTGCAATCGCCGACGATGGCGTCGCTGTCCGCACGGGTGGTCGAAGCGGCGCGCCGGTTGCTCGCGCCGCTGCCGTGACGAACGGGTGATCGACACCGCCGGCGCGGCACGTCGCGCGGCATGCGTGGCCAAGAGAAACGCCGCCGCGCCGCCTATACTTTTTCCATCGGCCCCGCGAACGCGCCGCGCGGCCGATCACGCACATCCGGCCGTTCCCTTTTCCGTGAGGAGAACATCATGCCCCGCCGCTATATCGATTGCCGCGAGTTTCCCAGCGCGATGAATTGCTCGGTCGCAATTTCCGCCGACTCCGACGACGAACTGCTGGAGGCCGCCGTGCAACACGCGGTCTCGGTGCACCAGCACACCGACAGCGCCGAACTGCGCACGCAACTGAAAACACTGTTCCGCGACGGCACGCCGCCCGCCGACATGCTCCGGCAAGCGTAACCGCCGGCACGCCAGATATCGACAGACGGGCTGCATCGCCGCCCCCGTCGCTTCCTTGCTCCTGCTTCGCGCCACGACGCGCCGGCGCCCCCGCCGGCCGGCGCACTCGGCTTTACGTACGCCGCTGCGCGAAATACGCGCCGACCGCATCGATGAAGGTATCGATGTCCGCGCGCGACACGTCGCAGTGCGTGACGAAGCGCGACGCGTACAGCATCTGCGTGAGGATCCCGCGCGCCTTGAGCCATGCCTCGAGCGGCGCGCAATCGGCTTCGGGGAATTGCGCGAACACCATGTTCGTCGCATGCGACAGCACCTTCACCGGCTCGATGCGCGCGAGGCCTGCCGCGAGATGCGCGGCGTTCGCGTGATCGTCGGCCAGCCGCTCGACATTGTGGTCGAGCGCATACAGGCAGGCCGCCGCGAGAATGCCCGACTGCCGCATTCCGCCGCCCAGCACCTTGCGCCAGCGCTGCGCGCGCTCGACGAGCGCACGATTGCCGACCAGCACCGAACCGACCGGCGCGCCGAGCCCTTTCGAGAAGCAGATCGACACGGTATCGAACGGCGCGCACAGTTCCGCGATCGGACGGCCCGACGCGACGGCCGCATTGCACGCGCGCGCGCCGTCGAGGTGCGTGGCCAGCCCGCGGCTGCGCGCGAGCGCGACGGCTTCCTGCACATAGCCGTCCGGCAACACCTGGCCGCCGATCGTGTTTTCGAGCGCGAGCAGGCGCGTGCGGGCGAAGTGATTGTCGAGCGGCTTGATCGCCGCGGCGATCTTCGCGAGCGGCAGCGTGCCGTCGGGCGCGTTCTCGATCGGCTGCGGCTGGATGCTGCCGAGCACGGCCGCGCCGCCGCCTTCGTACTTGTAGGTGTGCGCGAGCTGGCCGACGATGTATTCGTCGCCGCGTTCGCAATGGGCCATCAGCGCGGCGAGGTTGCTCTGCGTGCCGCTCGGGAAGAACAGGCCGGCTTCCTTGCCGGCCCGCTCGGCCGCGACCGCCTGCAGGCGCAGCACGGTCGGGTCGTCGCCCCATACATCGTCGCCGACTTCGGCGGCAGTCATCGCGGCCAGCATCGCCTGGCTCGGACGTGTCACGGTATCGCTGCGTAAATCGATCATCTTCGTGCCCTGAGTGAACGCGGACCGGTACCGATGCGCCCGGCCCTGCCGAAACGAGACTCAGAGTGTACGCAATTCGCGCAGCGCTTGCCGATGCTTCGCGCCGGGCGAAAGCCACGTGACCGGGCGCCGCCGGTGCACGATCCGGATACAACCGGCACGACGCGACGCAGTCCACGCCGGCGCGGCATCGTCAACAACGCGGCGGCGGCCGGACACCCGGCATAGGCATCGGCATCGGCATAGGCCGCGCGTGCCAACGCGCGGCACCTTCGCGCACGCCGCATCGTTCCCGTGATGCGACGCGCCATATTGCCGCACGTGCGGCAGACCGCCACGCCACGACCGCCTGCGGCGCGCGCCGCGATCTTGATACGAATCAACGATTTATCTCGAAACCGCGCGCGCCGGGCTGGACATCTGCGACGAGTTGGCGCATTTCGCGGCGCAACATCGCGGCACATACTCCAGCCAACCCCGATGCCCCCTCCGGCCGGGGTCCGCCGGCACCCCGCCGGCGGGTATCGTCAAGCCTCGGTCAACTGGTATGGACACCGCATTTTCGGCCCTCGATCTGGCCCGCCTGCAATTCGCGTTCACCGTCTCCTTTCACATCGTCTTCCCGGCGCTGAGCATCGGCCTCGCCAGCTTCATCGCCGTGCTCGAATATCGCTGGCTGAAGACCGGCAAGCCGTACTACAAGACACTCTGCCTGTTCTGGTCGAAGATCTTCGCGGTCGCGTTCGGGATGGGCGTGGTTTCCGGCGTCGTGATGAGCTATCAGTTCGGCACCAACTGGTCGGGCTTCTCGAGCTTCGCCGGCTCGGTCACCGGCCCGCTGCTGATGTACGAGGTGATGACGGCGTTCTTCCTCGAAGCCGGCTTCCTCGGCATCATGCTGTTCGGCTGGAACCGCGTCAGCCCGCGCGCGCACTTCGGCGCGACGCTGATGGTCGCGATCGGCACGCTGATCTCGACGTTCTGGATCCTCGCGTCGAACAGCTGGATGCAGACGCCGCAGGGTTTCGAGATCGTCGACGGCCGCATCGTGCCGACCGACTGGTTCGCGATCGTCTTCAACCCGTCGTTCCCGTACCGCCTGTTCCACATGGCGATCGCCGCGTTCATCGTCGCCGCGCTGGTGGTGGCGGCGACGGGCGCGTGGCACCTGCTGAAGGGCCGCCGCGACAAGGGCGTGAAGAAGATGTTCTCGATGGCGCTGTGGCTGCTGCTGGTGCTCGCGCCGCTGCAGGCCGTGATCGGCGACCAGCACGGCATCAACACGCTGAAGCACCAGCCCGCGAAGATCGCCGCGATCGAAGGGCTGTGGGAAACCGAAAAGGGCGGCACGGCGCTCAACCTGTTCGGCATTCCGGACATGAAGGCCGAAACGACCCGCTACGCGGTCCAGGTGCCGCACCTCGGCAGCCTGATCCTCACGCACAGCTGGGACGGCGAGATCCGCGGACTGAAGGAATTCCGCCCCGAGGATCGTCCGAACTCGACGGTCGTGTTCTGGAGCTTCCGGATCATGGTCGGCCTCGGCTTCGCGATGATCGGCCTCGCCGCGCTCGCGTGGCTGCTGCGCCGCCGCGGCAGCCTGTATGAATCGAAGTGGTTCCAGCGCCTCGCGCTCGTGATGGGCCCGACCGGCTTCGTGTCGCTGCTCGCGGGCTGGGTGACGACCGAAGCGGGCCGCCAGCCGTGGGTCGTGTATGGCGTGATGCGCACCGCGCAGGCCGTGTCGCCGCTGTCGGTGCAGCAGGTCAGCCTGTCGATGATGACGTTCGTGATCGTCTACTTCCTCGTGTTCGGCACCGGCGTGTACTACATGCTGAAGCTGATGAAGGCCGGCCCCGCGCTGCCCGACGTCAAGCACGACGCGCGGCACGGCGAGCCCGACACGCGCCCCGATCACACCGCGCGCCGCCCGATGTCGGCCGTCGACGAGCTGATCGAGACCGTCTGAGCCCCCCACTTTCGCAAACGAGAAAACCTATGGACGTCACCGTAATCTGGGCCGCGATCATCGCATTGGGGCTCTTCATGTACGTCGTGCTCGACGGCTTCGACCTCGGCATCGGCATCGTCTTCCCGTTCTTCCCGGACGAGAAGGAACGCGACCTGATGATGAACACCGTCGCGCCCGTGTGGGACGGCAACGAGACGTGGCTCGTGCTCGGCGGCGCCGGGCTGTTCGCGGTGTTCCCGATCGTCTATTCGACGGTGCTGTCGGCGCTGTACCTGCCGCTGATCTTCATGCTGGTGTGTCTGATCTTCCGCGGCGTGTCGTTCGAGATCCGCGCGAAGGCGCGGCGCACGAAGCAGCTGTGGGATCTCGCGTTCATCGGCGGCTCGGCCGGCGCGACGCTGTTCCAGGGGATCGCGCTCGGCGCGTTCCTGCAGGGCATCGACGTGAAGGACGGCGTGTACGCCGGCGGCGCGTTCGACTGGCTCACGCCGTTCAGCCTGCTGACGGGCCTCGGGTTGATCGTCACGTACGCGCTGCTCGGCTGCTGCTGGCTCGTCGCGAAGACGGAAGGCGACCTGCAGCGGCGCCTGCATCGCGTCGTGTGGCCGCTGACCGTCGTGCTGCTCGGCTTCATCGCGGTCGTCAGCCTGTGGACGCCGCTGCAGGATCCGGCGGTCGCGCAGCGCTGGTTCGATTCGGGGCTGTTCTGGCGCCTGCTGCCGGTGCCGTTCCTGGTCGCCGGGTGCGCGGTGTGGATGCGTCGCGCGGTACGCAACCGGCACGACATGACGCCGTTCGTGCTCGCGCTGGCACTCGTGCTGCTCGGCTACGTCGGCCTGCTCGTCACGATGTTCCCGTATGCGATTCCTCAGACGATGACGATCTGGGAAGCGGCGGCGCCGCGGTCGAGCCAGACCTTCACGCTGGTCGGCGCAGCGGTTATCCTCCCGATCATCATCGCCTACACGACGATGGGTTACTGGGTATTCCGAGGCAAGGTGCGCCATGAAGACCAGCATTACTACCACCACTGATCCCGCCGCCCGCCGGCCCGACGCGCCGCGGCCGCGGATGCGCGGCTGGATGTGGTTCGTCGTCCTGTGGGCGGGCGGCGTGCTCGGCGCCGTCACGCTCGGCTATGCGTTCAAGATCTTCATGAACCTGACGCTGTTCGCGGTGAAGTAAAAGGCAGCGCGCCGGCCGGGCGATCGCGTCACGCGCGCGGCCCGGGCGCGGCGCGCATCGATCGCCCGATGGATGCGTGATCCGCTGCCTCTTCCTCCGCGTGCGTTATTGCGGCGCCCGCCGCACGACGCCGAGCTTCAATCCCAGCATGCCGAATATGCGGTTCATCGTCTGAACCGTCCCGTCGCTGCGGCCCTGCTCGATATCCTGAATCGTCTTTGTCGACACACCGGCGAGCTTCGCCATTTCGGCGCTCGTCAGCCGCATCGTCTGCTTCAGATGACGCACGGATTCGCGCAGCGACCACTCGGGATGCGCGAGAACGTCCTCGATCGCTTGCCGGCGCAACGCGAGCTGATCGGGAAGCGACATCGCGTTATAGCGTTTGTCCATCGTGTCGCCCTCGCCTAGCGCAGTGCATCCAGTTCGCGGGCGAGCCGCTCGATGCCCGGTTTCAGGAAAGCATGCACATCGTGCTCCAGTCCGAGATCGACACCCCGATCGGCGATCTCCTGCAAGCGCGGCGCCATTGCGTGCAGCCGTGCCCGCAATGCGTCGCGATCCAGCGCGGCATGCGCCTCCCCCGCCTGCGGCTCGCTCGACCGGACGACCGCATCGAGTACCCGCGCCCAGTCTGGCTGACCACCGTCATTTCCTTCCCAGCGGATGCGCCGTGCGATGCCGTCGGGGTGCAGATACATCGGTGCGAAGTCGTAAAGCGGCGTCAACGCAACGCGTCCATCGAAGTCGCGTTGCAATGCCGAGTTCCGTGCATGATTGTCTTTGTTCCCCAACGCGAGATTCGCGACGTCGCGGCACAGATACTCGGCCACCTCGGCTTGAGGATCCGTGCATCGGCGCACGAGATGCCCGCACACCTCGTCGTGACTCGGCACGACGCCGAAGCCGGCTTTTCCGGTCAGCGACGCAATACTTTCCTGAGCGAACCGGACAACGCTGCCACCAACGCGCGCGCGATCGAACCGCGGAATGAATAGCGACCGATCGCGCAGCGTCAGCGGCGCATGCACGCGCAATCCAAGACGCTGGGCCAATGCCATGTAGGGCGCTTCGTGACGAAGGATTTGTGCAAGACGCTCGTTCGTGCCACGTCCGAACTTGACGATGTAGTGCGCGACCGCGCGCGCATCGGGCAGCGTGTGATCGAGATAGAGCAGTCCGTCGTCGGCACGGGTCAGCAGCAGCTTCGGCCACTCGCCCTGCACACCCGAGGAGCCCGCGACGAAGAATCCATGTTCGGCAAGGTATTCGCTGAATGCGTCTCCGCGTGCGACAACGTCATCGTCGGTAAATCCTTGCCGCGGCCCCTGGCGCTCGGCGAGCCACTGCGCGGCTTCCTTGATCCGCAGATTGCCGATCGAGTTACCGGCTCCCGCGAGCAGCAACGGCCAGTCGGCACGCTCCTCGGCTGTTTCCGGCAGATCGAGGCGGCGCAACAACTCCTGACGGCCGAAGCCTTGCGGCAGCAAATCGATCAGGAAAGTCGGCCAATGGGGCGTCACCAGTGGCTCGAGATCGACCGGAAAACCGCATGCCATCGCGTGCGCATCGCGGGCGAATTGATGTCGAACGATCCATTCGACGTCGTAACCCGTACAGGCACGACTGCGCCAGCCCTCGTCAGGCTCGCCGAAAAGGGTGACGACGCCGATGTCGTGCCAAATACCATCGGCGTGGAGCTGGATCGTGCAGGAAGCGTTCATTTCAGCAGAAATCTATACAAATCATGCTGTTCATCGTAGCTGAATTATATAAATTTCTACCGAAATAGGAATCGAGCCCCTTGAACTCCGGAAGCAGCGGTCGAGGGAAACTGCCGCCGCTTACCGCCGCTCGCGCAGCGCCGCCTCGATCTTGCGATCGGTCTTGTACTGGCTCAGCGCATACACCGACCAGATCGCGGCCGGCAGCCAGCCGATGATCGTGAGCTGCAGGATCAGGCAGATCACGCCGGCGATCGGGCGGCCGATCGTGAAAAACTGGAACCACGGCAGCAAGAGGGCAAGCAGCAGACGCATCGGATTTCCTTTTTCGCATCGTTGAAGAACAGCGTACGCGGCCAATATGGCGCGTCACGCACCCCATTTCAAGCCGGCGCGCGCCCGGCACGCAGCCGACGCCCCGCGCCGGAACGTCCGCACCGCCCCGCCTTCTTCACCCGCCGGCCGCAAAAAAAAACGGCCCTCGCATCGCGCGAGAGCCGTATCGGAATCGCTGGAGAAGGTACTGCGCCGCGCCCGGAACATGTGCCGCATGCCGATCCGCACGCGCGTCCGCGTGTTCCCGTCAGCCGGGATGCCGACCTACGCCGAACCGGACAGCCATCGCGCAACCTGCGCGACGAGCGGATCCGCTTCGTCGAAACGCTCGACACCCGCCACCTGCGGCGCGTCGCAGATCGCGAACACCGGCTTGCCCCATTGCAGCCCCAGCGCGATTTCGGACAGCGTGCCGAGGCCGCCGCCGACCGCGATCAGGCACAGCGACGCGCGAGCGATCAGCGCGTTGCGCGTGATGCCGAGCCCGGTCGGCAGCACGACCGACAGGTACGGATTCGCGTCCCGCGCATCGTCCTCGGGCAGCAGCCCGATCGCGCATCCGCCTGCGGCCCGCGCGCCGCGCGCGGCCGCCTCCATCACGCCCTGCTTGCCGCCGCCGACGATCGCGATGCCCGTCGCCGCGATCGCGTGCGCGATCCGCTCGGCGACGGCGAGCTGCGCGTCGGTCGCGTCGCGCGGCCCGATCACGCCGACCGGCATCCGGTGCCGGCGTGCGCCGCGCTGTCGCTGTGCGAGCTGCGCCAGCGCGCCGCGCGTGTCGTCCGACCATTCAATGACGTCGTTGCCGTGCAAGTCCTTCCCCCAGTGCAAGAACGCAGGTGCAAAGCGCCGTCAGCACGATCGACAGTACGGCGGCCTGCGAGAAATCGGTCTGTCCGTCGGACAGCTTCAGGTACATCAGCAGCGGCAGGATGTTGACCTGCGTGCCGGCCAGCGCGAGCGCCGTGCCGTACGTGCCGAGCGCGATCGCACCGACGAGGCACCACGCCGACGCGATCGACGGCCACAGCTCGCGCCACGCGACGTCGAACCACGCGCGCCACGGCCGGGCGCCGAGCGTCAGCGCCGCCTCGAGCGGCCGCCGGTCGAGATTCGCGAGCGCCGGGTAGAGCATCAGCGCGACGCGCGGGATCAGGTAGTACGCGTAGGCGAACGCGAGCCCCGGCATCGTGTAGATCGCGCCGCCGACCACGGTCGGGTCCGCGCCGAGCGACGCCAGCAGCATCGTCACGAAGCCGGCGCGGCCGAACACGAGGATGAAGCCGTACGCGATCACGAGGCCGGAGAAGGCAAGCGGCACGCCGAGCAGCGCGAGCGACCAGCGGCGCCGCGCCGGCGACTGCCCGGCCAGCACGAACGCGACCGGCACGCCGACGGCGACCGACAGCGTGCCGGCGCCGATCGCGAGCGCCAGCGAGCGCACGATCGCGTCGGCGACGAGCGGATCGCCGAACACCGCGGCGAACGCACGGCCGCCGCCGTCGAACGCGGCGCCGACGAGCGCGGCGAGCGGCAGCACGAAGCACACCGCGAACAGCCCGGCCGCCGGCACCGCGCCGTAGCGGCGCAGGACGCCGCGCTGCATGGACGAAACCCGCATCGCGCGCCCCTTACTTGCCGAGCGTGGCCTGCGACCAGAGCTGGTCGACTTCGGCCTTGTGCGCCGCGGCCTTCGCGACGTCGAGCGGACGCACCTGCGGCGCGTTCGGCAGCTTCGCGGCGACATCCTGCGCCACCGGCGTGCCGGGTACGGCCGGACGCACGAAGCCCTGCGCGAACAGCCCCTGCCCGACGTCGCTCATCACGAGGTTGAGCCACAGCTGCGCGGCGGCCGGATTCGGGCCGTTCTTCACGAGACTCATCGCGTACGGCGCCGACACGCTGCCGTCCTGCGGAATCACGACTTCGGCCGCGTCACCCATGCCGTCCGCGTACTTGGCCTTGAGCCCGTCGTTCTCGTAGCCGATCAGGACCGGAATCTCGCCCTTGACGAATTTCGCGTACGGCGTCGTCCCCTCGACGCGCAGCACGTTGCCCGCCTGCTTGAGCTTGCCGAAGAAATCCGCGCCCGGCTTCGGGTTGTCGACGCTGCCGCCGTTCGCATAGGCGGCGGCGAACACGGCGACCTGCCCCTGCCCGGTCGAGCGCGGATCGAGATAGACGACCGCATTGCGATATTCGGGCTTCAGCAGGTCCGACCAGCGCTGCGGCACGTTCTTCACGAGCTTCTTGTTGACGAGCAGCGCGATGTTCAGCGAATGCACCGCGAACCAGCGGCCGTCGGCCGCGCGGAACACCGTGGGCAGCTTGTCGAAATTGACCGGCTTGAACGGCGCGACGACGTCCTTGGCCGTCGCATCGAGCGCCGACGCCGCGAAGTAGTACGCCGTGTCGGCCTGCGGGCGGCGGCGCGACTTGTCGAGCGCGACGACCGTGGCCGCCGAGCCGATGTCGTTGTACGTGATCTCGACCTTCGGGTAGCGCTTGCGGAATTCGGCGAACAGCGACTTCCAGTTCGCCCATTCCGGGCCCGTGTCGAACGACACGACGAGCCCTTCGTCGGCGGCCTTCTCGTACAGCGCGTCTTCGCCGGGATACAGCGGCGCGGCATGGGCCAGCGCCGGCGCGAGGGTCGCGAACGCGCAGAGCGCCAGCAGGCGGCGGCGCGTCGCATGAAGGAAATGGCGGCGTGCAGACATCGTGATTCTCCGTTGAATGAATGGGTCGCCCGCGCTCACGCGGCGGGCAGCACGAGCAGATGGCGCGGCTCGATCGACACGCAGCGCGCGGGCAGCTCGCGCCCTTCGCCGAGCAGTGCGTCGGTCGCGCCGGCCGGTACGAAGTCGAAGCGCTGGGTCGCGCCGAAGTAGCGCACCTCGCCGACCCGGCCGTCGATGCGGTTCGCGACGGACTCGGGCGGATCGGGCTGCAGGTGTTCCGGCCGGATCAGCACCTCGACCGGGTCGCCCGGCCGGTGCGCACCCGTATCCGCGCGCAGCGTCGTGAACCGCACGTCGACCGCGCCATGCGCGAGCACGCGGCCGCGCAGCAGCGTCGAATGGCCGACGAACCGCGCGACCTGCGCGGTCGCCGGACGCTCGTACAGGTCGCGCGGGGTGCCGGCCTGCAGCATGCGTCCGCCGTCGACGATCGCCACGCGATCGGCCATGCTGAGCGCTTCGTCCTGGTCGTGCGTGACGAGCAGCGTCGTCGCGCCGCATGCGCGCTGCAGCGCGCGGATCTCGTCGCGCAGCTGGTGGCGAATGCCGGCGTCGAGCGCCGCGAGCGGCTCGTCGAGCAGCAGCAGCTTCGGTTCGATCACGAGCGCGCGAGCCAGCGCGACGCGCTGCTGCTGCCCCCCGGACAGCAGCGCCGTGCTGCGCCCGGCCTGCGCGGCGAGGCCGACGCGTTCGAGCATCTCGAGCGCGCGGCGACGGCGCGGCGCCGCGGCCATGCCGCGCATCTTCAGGCCGTAGGCGACGTTGTCGACGACCGACAGGTTCGGAAACAGCGCGTAGTGCTGGAACACCATTCCGACCTCGCGCTGCCACACCGGCACGCCGGCCATGTCGCGGCCGCCGATCGCGATACGGCCGTCGTACCCGTCGAGCAGGCCGGCGGCGAGGCGCAGCAGCGTCGATTTGCCGGAGCCGCTGCGGCCCATCACGGCGAGCAGTTCGCCCTGGGCCGCGGACAGCGTGACCGCGTCGACGCCGTGACGGGCGCCCGGATACTGGAAGCTGACGTTTTCGAAATCGAGACTCATGACGGTTTCACTTCAGGCGTGGCACGGTGAGGACGGAGGCGAGCGTCGCGAGCACGGCAAGGACGAGCAGCACGACGGTGGCCGCGCAGGCCATCCCGGACGCGCCGTAGAACGCCTGCAGCAGCACGATCGGATAGTTGCGGTAACGGAAGCCCGCGATCAGGTTCGAGATCTGGAATTCGCCGATCGACAGCGCGGCGACCATCACGAGACCGGAAAACAGGCTGTGCCGCAGGTTCGGCAGCACGACCGTGAAGAACTGGCGCAGCGGCGTCGCGCCGAGCGTCGCCGCGCACGCCTCGAGATGCGCGAGCCCCAGGTGGCGCAAGTCGCTCAGCAGCGTCTGCAGCAGGTACGGCAGCGTCAGCACCGCGTGCGCGGCGATCATCAGCGGCAGCGTGCCGAGCCACGGCAGCGCATCGCCGCTGAAGATCGCGATGTAGCCGAACCCGAGTGTCAGCGCCGGCACCGCGATCGGCATCAGCATCACGATGCGCGCCGCGAAGCCGCGGCCGGCCAGTGCGCGGTGATGCAGCGCATAGGCGAGCGGCAGCGCCAGCACGGCATTGATCGCGCAGCAGGTGAGCGCGACGACGAGGCTCGTGCCGAATGCGCGGGTGAAGCTGCGATTCGCGGCCAGGTCCGCGAACCAGTGCGACGTGATGCCGGTCGGCAGCAGCGTGTTCGTCCACGACTGGCCGACCGAGCCGATCAGCAGCAGCACGATCGGCAACGCGAGGTACAGCCCGAAGACCGCGACGAGCGCCTGCAGCAGCAGGCGTCCCGCGATCGCGCGCGGCCGTTTGTTACGACGAATCGGAATAGCTTCGGCAAGGGCCGGAGCGGCTGGCGGATGCATGGCGAATCTCGCTGACGGACACGGAACGAGTCACGCAACGCCCGCCGGGCAGGGCCGGCACGCGTTGTCATGAAGGCCGCAGTGTGCGGATCCGACATGGCATCGTCATGAAAAAAACGTACAACGCCCGCATCGATCTGTGCGCGCAAGGAATAGTTCGCCGTGAAGCACCTGTTTCCCAACGTCGCGGAGCTGCACGCGTTCGCGACTTCCGTGAAGTACCTGAACTTCTCGTATGCGGCGCGCGAGCTCGGCCTGACGCCGAGCGCGGTCAGCCGGCAGATCGCGAATCTCGAGACGCTGTTCGGGGTGAAGCTGTTCGTGCGCGAGGGGCGCAATCTCGCGCTCACGCGGGCCGGGCAGGTTTATCACGCACGCGTGATCGGCCCGCTGCGCGAGATCGGCAACGCGTCGATCGAATTGCTGAGCGCGCGCGAGGACAGCGACCTGCTGACGATCGCAAGCGTGCCGACCTTCACGACGAAGTGGCTGGTGCCGCGCCTCGCGCGCTTTCTGGCCGGCGCGCCGGACGTCACGCTGAGTTTTCGCCGCCATCTCGCGCACGGCGACGTGTTTCCGTTCGGACTCGACGCGGCGATACGCTATGGCGACGGCGCATGGGAAGGCGTCCGCTGCGATTACCTGGACGGCCGCACGTTCGTGCCGGTCTGTTCCCGCGAATTCGCGGCGCGACATGCGCTGCGCACGCCCGCCGACACGGCCGCCGCGCCGCGGCTCGTGCATGAGCAGGCGGAAATCGCGTGGTCGCTCTGGGCGGAGCGCCACCGCGTCGCCCGGATGAACGCGCTGGCCGGGCCGCGCTTCGAACAGTATTCGGTGCTGATCCAGGCCGCGCAAGCCGGGCTCGGGCTCGCGCTCGTGCCGCGCTTCCTGATCGTCGACACGCTCGCGAGCGGCGCGCTCGTCGAACCGTTCGACGCGCCCGTCGACGTCGATGCGCAGGGGCACTACCTGTGCTATGCGCCGGAGCGCCTGGAGACGAGTGCCGCGTTGCGGCGCTTCAGGGAATGGATCCTCGGCGCATGCGCGGAGCGCTGAGCGTGCCCGGCATGGCCGGGCACGCCCGGACGGCACGGCGGCGCCGGTAACACGGCGCCGTGCCGCCCGTGCCGTTGCGTCAGTGGTCGATGCCGAGCCCCGGCAGCACGTGCGTGTTCTCGGCCACGACCGCGTGCAGCAGCTTCGGTTCGGCGCCGAGCAGCCCGAGGATCGTCGGCGCGACCTGCTTCGTGCCGACCACATCGCTCACGGTACGCGCACGATGGAGGCCCGGGTACGACACGAGCAGGCCGAGGTGGCTGTCGTCAGGCGCGTTGCCGCCGTGTTCCTCGTCCTTCTTCGTGCTCGACGTGTAGATCACGCCCGGATTCGGCTGGACGATGATGTCCGGCGTGCGGCCGTTGGCCGGATCGCCGAACCGGTCGGCCAGCGCCGCGCCGTACAGGATGGATGCCTGCGGGCCGTCGGCGCAGATCCCCGGCGCGTTGCAGCCGAGGTTCGACTTCAGCGTCTGCACCACGGCCGCGCGCTGGCTGCGGTCGCGCAGCCAGATCAGGCCGACGTCGTCGGTCTGCACGAAGCCCGTGCCGACCAGGCCCGAACCGTCGTTCAGGTTGCCCGTCGTCGTGTTGTTCTGGCCGAAGTTGCCGTTCGGGTCGACGTAGTTGTTCGCTTCGAGCAGCTTCGTCAGCGTGTCGCCGTTCTTCACGAGCTTCGTGTGATCGGTCGGCGACTGGCCGTGCTTCGCCGTGACGATCACGGCCGTCGACGTGTACAGGTTGCGCTGCTTCAGCTCGGCGACGATGCGGCCGATCGAGTTGTCGACGTACGTGATCGCGTTCGCGACCTGGCCGTTCGGCGTGAAGTTCGCGTCGAGGTAGCCGCCGCCCTTCGCGACCGGCGCCTTCTGCGCGACGCTCAGCGTCTGGAAGTTGGCGCCGAACAGCGTCGGCACCGGCGCGTTCTTCGTGCCCGTCGAATCGCGGCCGTCGATCTGGTTGACCAGCGCCTGCACGTGCAGGTTGTCGAAGCGCGCCGTGTGCGAATAGACGTCGGTATAGGCGGTGTTCGTCGCCGGGTCGATCGAGTTGATCTCGGTGCGCATCAGATCGTCGACGCCGGTGCCCGACGGGCCGTTCAGCCAGTCGTAGCCCCACGCGTGCTTGTCCGCCCACGCGGTGTAGGCGTTCGGCACGCCGGCCTTGACGGCCTCGAACACCGTGTTGGTCTTCACGTAGTTGTGCGGATAGACCGGCACGCACTGGCCGTCGACCTTCGCATGCGGAATCGCCTGCGGATTGAATGCGCCGCCGCCGTCGAGGTGCACGAGCGCGCCGCCGTTGAACGCATCGATGCCGGTCGTCTCGTCGAACACGACGTTCCAGCCCTGCTTGCCCGAGCAGGTCGTGTCGCTCGGCGCGTACAGGTTGCGGTCGTACGACACGTCGTAGAACAGGCCGGCCGTCTTCGGCGAGCCGCCCGTCACGAGCGCGGCGAGCCCCGGGAACGAGTCCGACAGGCCGGGCGTGTAGGCGTTCGTGTACGTGACGCCGCTTTGTGCGAGCACGGCGAGGTTCGGACACGTGTTCGCGCCGATGCAGCGTGCGAGATCCTGCTCGTGCAGCCCGTCGACGCTGATCAGCAGCACGTGCTTCACGACACGCCGGCCGTGGCCGGCGTCATCGCCCTGGCTGTTGCCGTCCTGCTGCGCCGCGTAGGCGCCGGCGCTTGCGAGCGCCAGCGCGCCCGCCACCATCACCGCCATTTTTCGTTGCTTAGCGAACCTGGAAATCATCACCCCACCTCATCGATTGACGTTGAACTGCGTGACCTGCCATCAGGCGCGCAAAATATCGCCGCGCCGTGGGGCGCTCGCGTGAAGCGGGGCTTTCTGTTTTCTGTCAAACGTAACCAATCGCAAGTGACACGACGCGGTCGCAAAACGAGGCGACCCGGCGCACGCCGCGACGTGTGCGCGCGAGGTTCGCACCGGGTCGGTGCATCGGGCGCGCCGTCGCCCGCCGCGCGAATTTTTTTCACGCTTGGCGTATGACTATTGGCGTGTGATAAAGGGTTTTCCCTGACCCGGAGCACGAGTATGTCGACCCTGGAAGCTCTCCGGTTCGTGCTGGACGATGCACGCACCCCCGAAATCATTCGCCACCACGTCGTCGACGCGCTGCAGTACGCGTTGCGCAACTACGGCCAGGTGTTCACCGCGAAGGAAGTCGAATGGCTCACGCATTGGGACGATGCGCGCCTGCCGCTGGCCGCGAGGAAGGAACTGGACAAGCGCGAACCGGCGATCGAGGTGCGCTGACGGGAAGCGCGCCGCCGCGCCCGATTGCCGATCGGACGCGGCGGCGGCGGATGAGGGCGTAACGCTTACTGCAGGCCGAAGTCGACGCGCGTCGTCGCGCCCTTGTCCTCGATGCCCTTCGCATCGAGCTTCGGCGCCACGACGAACATGCGGCTCGCATCGATCTTGCCGTCGAGGTACTGGCGCACGGCCTGCGCGCGCTGCTGCGCGAGCGCGCGCAGCGCGTTGTCGTCGGCCGGCGCGTGATCGGCGAGCGCCTGCTTCATGTCCGCATCGGGCAGCGTCTTCTGCAGGCCGATCAGGTTGCGCGGCTTCTTGAAGTCGGCGTCCTTGTAGGCGCGCGTCAGGTACTTGGTGTACTCGGCCGGCTCGACCTTCACCGACATCGGATCGATGCTCTCGCCCTGGCCGACCACGTCCTTCAGCTTCTGCTGGCGGACCAGCCGTTCGACGTACGCGTCGCGCAGCCCCGGCGTATCCTTCGCCGGATCGACGCGGCCGATCAGGTCCAGCCGGATCGACGGCTTCTCGGTCAGCATCTTCACGACGGTATCGAGCTTCTTCTGCTGCGCGTCGGTCAGCTCGTACGCGCCCGGCGCGAACTCGACGTAGCCGAGATCCTCGCCGCCGCTGCCGCCGAACGCATTCGCGAGCAGCGTGAACGGCGACGTGACGGCCTTCGCGATCAGGTTCAGCACCGCGCGCCAGATCAGCCCGCCGACGCTGAACTCCGGATTCGACAGCGAGCCCGACACCGGCAGGTTCACGTCGATCTGGCCGCGCGTGTTCTTCAGGAGCGAGATCGCGAGCTTCACCGGCAACTTGGTCGCCGTGTCGTTTTCGACGTGATCGCCGAACGTGAGCTGATCGATGAAGATGTGGTTGTTCGCCTGAAGCTGGTCGTTCGCGAGCTGGTAGTGCAGGTCGACGTTGAGCTTGCCCTTCGTGATCGGGTAGCCGGCGTACTTCGCCGAATACGGCGTCAGGTTGGTCAGTTCGATGTCGTGCGCGGTCGCCGTGAGATCCAGCGCGGGCTTGTCGATCAGCGGGTTCACCGAGCCCTTGATCGAGATCGGTCCGTTGCCCGCGAGGTTCGCGGCGACGTCGACCGGCGCGGACGTCGTCGAGTCAGTGCCGAACGCGCCGACCGTCCCCTTGATCGCGACCAGGTTCGCCGTGTAGTTCGGCTTGATGAAGTTGTCGGTGTAGGTCACGCGGCCGTCCTGCAGCAGGAGCTCGCCGAAATGCATGCGCACCGGATTCTGCGGCGGCGGCGCGGCCTTCACGACGACCGTCGCCGATGCGGCGGCCGGCGCCGACGCCTGCTGCGCGGCCGCGGCCGACGAGGCCTGCGCGGCGGCGGCCGGCGGCGTCATGCCCGGCGACAGCGGCACCGGTTCGGGCTTGCTCGCGTCGCGCGTCAGCGACTGCGCGGGGCCCGTCTCCTTCGCGACGACGTCCTTCAGGTTCAGCCGACCCTGCGCATCGAGCAGCACGCGGCCGTAGAAGTTCGAGAACGTCACGCGCGCGGCGTCGACGTCGGTGCCCTTCTCGTCGTGGTTCACCTTCAGGTTCGACAGCGCGAGCGAGCGCCAGCCGGCGAACGGGTCGGACGTCGCCTTGTCGAGCATCCGCACGTCGACCAGCGCGACATCGCCGCGATAGGTCGCGCGCGGCGTGTCCTTCACCTGCGCGAACGTCAGGTTGCCCTGCGCGTTGAGCAGCGCGCTCGCGATGGTCGCGTTCAGCGCGCTGCCGAAGTACGGCTCGAACGCGGCCGCGTCGAGGCGGTTGCCGTTGATCTTCAGGCCGAGCTTCAGCGGCTGCGCGGTCACGTCGCCCGACACGTTCACCGAGCCCTTGCGGTTCAGCGTCGCCTTCAGCTGCACCGGCAGCGGCTTCGTCAGGTCGTCGCTGATCTTCTGCACCGACAGGTCGAGCGGCTTGATCGCGAGCTTCACCGGGCGCGGCGTCGACAGGTCCGTGAAGTTCGCGGACGATTCCTTCACGTTCAGCGCGTCGATCCGGTAATGCCACGACGGCGCGGCCGCCGCGGCCTTGCGCGCGACCGTGCGCCTGGGCACCGCCGCCTGCGCGGGTTCGGCCAGCGCCGCCAGGTCGATCTTGCCGTCCTTCAGGCGCTTCACGTCGAGCGCGAGCCCGGTCGCGTCGACGCTCGCGATTTCCGCGCTGCGCGCGGCGACGTCGACCTTCGTGATCTTCGCGCTCGCGTCGGGCAGCACGATCGCGGGCGCCTTCGCGTCCGGCGTCGCGAGCTTCAGCGACTTCAGGCTCACCGTGCTGTCGGCGACCTGCGCGTCGAGCGGCGTCTTGCCCCAGTCGGCCTTCGCGTTGACGCTCGCGCCGAGCGTGCCGTCGAGCACGCGCGCGCGGGTCGCCTCGCCGAGATACGGCTGCAGCGCCGGCAGCGCGAGCGCATCGACCGTCAGCTTCGTGTCGGCCTGCTTCGCCGCCAGGCTGAACGCGCCTTCGGCCTTCAGGTCGCCGCCGCGCGACAACGACGTCGACAACGTGTATTTCGCGGGCGTCTTGCCCTGCAGCGTGAAGCCGTCGAGCGTCGCGGCCAGCTTCGTCAGCGACAGCGCGGTCGGCGTCGCCGGCACGCGGTCGTCGACGTTGATCGTGCCGCCGTCGATCGCGAAATGACGGATCGTCAGATCGAGCGGCGGCGCTTCCTTCGCGACGGCTTCGGCCTTCGCGCCGCTCGCGGCGGCGACGGCGGCGGCTTCGCTCGATGCGGCGGCACCCGATGCGGCAGCGGCCGGCTTGCCGGCGGCCGGCTTGCCGGCGGCCGCCTTCGGCGCGGCAGACGGCTGGCCGGCGAGCTTCTCGACGTTCAGCACGCCCTGCTTGTCGCGCGCCAGGTCGACGACCGGCTGGTCGAGCCGGATCTCGTCGAAATGCAGCACGTTGCGCAGCGGCTCGAGGCCGGCGGCCGCGACGTGCACGCCGCGCGCGGCGAACAGCGGCGCGGACGCGCGGTCGGTCACCTTCGCGTCGTTGAGATCGACGGTGCCCGACACGCGCAGCGCGGGTGTGTCGCCGCTCATCACGAAGTGCAGCTTCAGGTCGCTGCTCAGGAGGCCGCTCGTGACGATCACCGGCAGCTTCGCCGGCGCGTACGAAATCAGCTTCGGCACGTCGAGCCGGTCGAACGTCAGCGCGACTTCCGACTCGCGCGACTGCGCAAACGGCTTCGTCCTGCCGTCGATCGCGATCGGGCTGCCGTCGAACCGCGCGCGCAGCTTCGGCTGCACGAAGATGTCGGTCTTCGACGGCAGCGTCGCGATGAACGGGATGCCGAGCATCCAGTTGTCGACCACGTGCTTTTCGTTCAGCAGGCGGTCGTCGAAGTCGATCCGGCCGTCGTTGACCTGGATGTTCGACACCGAGAAAAGTGTCGGCTTGCTTTCGGGTTTGGACGGCGTCGAGAACTTCTCGATCAGGTCGGTGAAGTTGAAGCGCTGCGCGTCGTAACGGACGATATGGAAGCGCGGCGAGTCGACGCGCACTTCGTTGACGATCGGCGCGCCGCGGAACAGCGACGACCACGACGGCCTGACGACGAGCTTGCCGATGTCGATGAAGTCGCCCTGGCCGCCGCGCTCGCCGACGTGCACGCCGTCGGCTTCGAGGTTCAGCGTGTACGGGTTCAGCGCGACGCGCTGGACCGTGGACGGCCGGCCGAGCTGCTGGCTCAGTTGCTGTTCGGCGATGTGGCGGATCAGCGGCGGCGCCGCGAAGAACCCGAGCAGTCCGAATAAAACGAGGAAGATCAACACGCCAAGGCCGATACGCCGGGTCCGGCGCGAGCGTGCAACGCCGCCGAGGGCATGGAGGGTCGAGGGTACGGTTTCTTTGTCTGCGCTTGCCATGCTTGGATGCCTCGGGAATGGATGCCTGGCCGCGCCGGAAAACCGGCACGGCCGTGCACGCTATCCCGAAAGTATAGGCTCAGGTGGTAACGGAACGACGTTCGGGCGCGGCCGCCGCGCCCGCGGATCGGACAGCGGCGGCGCCCGTCGGTTCATTTCCGGACGACGACGGGCGGCATCCACGAGCCGTCGCTCGCTTGCGGCTTCGGCGCGTACAGCCGCAGCGCGAGCGCGAAATCGGTGCGCGGCGCCGGCAGCCAGTTGGCCGCATGCGTGCCGCCCGGCGATGCCGACACGACCACGTCGATCGAGCCGTCGTGGTTGCGACGCAGCCGGTCGCGGTCGCCGAGCGAGCGGCGCGCCGAGCCGACGTCGGGCAGCGCACCGTTCGTCGCGTACGGCGTGAGCGTCCAGAACCCGCGCACCGGCGGCAGCGCGCCCGGCGCGAAGTGCAGCACGTAGCGGTTCGCGCCGTTCAGCGCATGGCCGTCGCTGTCGACGCGCACGAACGCGAGCGTTTCGTCGTCGCGCGTCGCGGTGCCGAACTGCGTGTAGGCCGCGTACGCGCGCAGCGTGTAATCCTGACCGTACTTGCCGGCCGTGTCGCCGATCCAGCTCCAGCCGTTCGCGTTGAGCAGGTTCGACGGCGGTGTCGCGAGCCGCGCGCGCGCCTCGGCGACGCCGGCCGTCGCGGCGTTCAGGCGATCGCCCGTCCACAGCACCGGGTAGCCGGCCGTCACGCCGATGTCGTTCAGCTGCTCTTGCGCGTGCGCATCGTCGGCCGGCGCCGGGTTGTCCTGCAGCGCCCGCGCAAAGCGCGTGAAGAACGCCTTCGGGTCGAGCGCGGCCACCTGCTCGGCCGGCGTGCCGCCGCTCGCCGCTTCCGACGGCGCGCTGCCCGCATGGACCGCGACCGACGCGCCGCGCGCACTGCCCGTATAGACGGACAGCGGCACCACGCGGATCGTCCGCTGCAGTTTCTTCACGTTCGTGAGGTCGCGCCCGCCACTCGTCTGCAGCCGCACTTCGAGCCACGCGTTGGCCGACGGCACGTCGATCCGCAATGCGCCCTTCGGCAGCGTGCCCTGCCAGTCCTTCGCGGCGAAGGCAATCGTTTGCGCTCGCACGGCGCCGCGAGCGCCACGCGCCGCCACGCTCGACGCCGACCACAGCACGTTCGTCCACATGTCGAGCGCGCGGGCATCCCAGTAACGGCCGCGGGTGTCCGGCAGCGTCACGATCACCGGCTCGGCGCCGACGTCGAGCCAGCCGGTCGAGTCGAGCGTGTCGACGCCCGGCAGCGGCGGGTTCAGCGCGCCGACGGGCGGCAGCGCCTGCGCGTGACGCAGCGTGTTGAGCGGCGCCTGGCCCGGCTGAGCGCCGTCGCCGCCCGTCGCGGCTTCCTTCGCGACGTCCATCAGCACGAGCGGATACGCGTATACATAAGAGTCGGCCACTTCGGCGCGCATCCAGCCGGTTTTCCGCTGGATCGCATCCGGTTGCGACGCGCATCCTGCCAGCAGCATCGCCAGGGCCAGCGACGCGCCTGCCGCGCGCCGCAGAGAAATTGATTCTCGTAGGTTTTCAATCATTGAGTACTGGCCGAATATCGTTCTTGTCAGTCAACGCCTTGTTCGACTCACGATCGACGAAGGCAAGGCACCCCAGCCTGCCCGGTCGCCGCTTCGCCGGGCGGACGCTGATGTCAGGCCGGTATCATAGCGCCTGAGGGCATCCCCCAATATGCCGAATAACGGGCGCAGCAGTAGCCGGCCTGTCGTCAGCCTGAATCTCCGCTGATCCGGCCCCTTGTACGAAGCGGTCCGCCGCCTGCGCTGGCCGGGCATGACAGGCGAGAATGCGTTGGCCGTCGACACGATCCTGTATTGCATCCCCCCTTGACCTTCCCATCATGGGAATGTTGATACTGACATCACTCGCGGCTCGATCCGCGCTCCTGGGGAATCCGACATGACTGAACCACTCGCCTCCGCAGCCCTGCAAACGGTCGAACTGACCGTCGACGGCATGCATTGCGGCGGCTGCACCGGCCGTGTGCAACGTGCGCTGGCTGCGGTGCCGGGCGTCGTCGAGGCCGCGGTCGATCTCGACGCGCATGCGGCCACGGTCACCGCGCATGATGCGGTCACGCCGGCGCAGCTCGTCGACGCGGTCGGCGCCGCCGGCTATCGCGCTGCCGTGCGCGAAGCGACGAGCGCAGCCCCGGCGGCCTCGCCCGCGGGGCACGCGACGCGCGTCGCAGCACCGCCGGTAACGGCAACGGCATCGCCCGCCACCGCCACCGCCACCGCCACCGCCACCGCCACCACGATCGAACTCGATATCGACGGCATGACCTGCGCGTCGTGCGTGTCGCGCGTGGAGAAAACGCTCGCGAAAGTGCCGGGCGTCACGCGCGCAACGGTCAACCTCGCGACCGAACGCGCGACGGTCGACGCCGCAGCGGACGTTTCCGCGTCGCAACTGGCGGATGCCGTCAGGCAGGCCGGCTATGGTGCGACGCCGCTCGCGCCGGATACCGCCGCCCTCCCTGCCCCGTCCGCGTCTCCGGCATCCGCCAGCCTCGAACTCGCCATCGACGGGATGACCTGCGCGTCATGCGTGTCGCGCGTCGAAAAGGCGCTGGAGAAGGTGCCGGGCGTCACGCATGCGTCGGTCAATCTCGCGACCGAACGCGCATCGGTGCATGGCACCGGCGCGCTCGACGCCGCCACGCTGATCGCGGCGGTCACGACGGCCGGCTATCGGGCGTCGCTCGCCGCCTCGCCGGACGCGGGCGCCTCGACCGACGCCACCGCCCGCGCCGGCACCGGCGCCGCCGCGCAAGCCCCCGACGCCCGCAAGCAACGCGAAGCGATCCGCGAGCGCAATCTCGTGATCGGCTCGGCCGTGCTGAGCGCGCCGCTCGTCGTGCCGATGCTCGTCGCGCCGTTCGGTTTCGACGCGATGCTGCCCGGCTGGCTGCAGCTCGTGCTCGCGTCGATCGTCCAGTTCGGCTTCGGCGCGCGCTTCTACCGCGCCGCCTGGCATGCGGTGAAGGCACGCACGGGCAACATGGACCTGCTCGTCGCACTCGGCACGTCGGCCGCGTTCGGCCTGAGCCTGTGGATGCTGCTGCGCGACCCCGCGCACCCCGGCCACCTGTATTTCGAGGCATCGGCCGTCATCGTCACGCTGGTGCGCTTCGGCAAATGGCTCGAAGCGCGCGCGAAACGCCAGACGACGGAGGCGATCCGCGCGCTGAACGCGCTGCGTCCGGACCGTGCGCGCGTCGTCGAGCACGGTGTCGAACGCGACGTGCCGCTCGCGCAGGTGCGCGTCGGCACGACCGTCAGCATCCGTCCCGGCGAGCGCGTGCCCGTCGACGGCCGGATCGTGTCGGGCCGCTCGCACGTCGACGAATCGCTGATCACCGGTGAAAGCCTGCCGGTGCCGAAGGACGACGGCGACTCGGTCACGGCCGGGTCGATCAACGGCGAAGGCGCGCTCGTCGTCGAAACCACCGCGATCGGCGCGGAAACGACGCTCGCACGCATCATCCGCCTCGTCGAATCCGCCCAGGCGGAGAAAGCGCCGATCCAGCGGCTCGTCGATCGCGTCAGCGAAGTGTTCGTGCCGGCGATCCTCGGCATCGCCGTGCTGACGCTGATCGGCTGGCTGATCGCCGGCGCCGGCACCGAAACGGCGATCCTCAACGCGGTCGCGGTGCTCGTCATCGCGTGCCCGTGCGCGCTCGGCCTCGCGACGCCCGCGGCGATCATGGCCGGCACCGGCGTCGCGGCCCGCCACGGCGTGCTGATCAAGGACGCCCAGGCGCTCGAACTCGCGCAGCGTACCACCGTGATCGCGTTCGACAAGACCGGCACGCTGACCGAAGGCAAGCCATCCGTGACGGCGTTCGACGCCGTCGGCATCCCGCGTGAGCAGGCGCTCGCGCTCGCGGCCGCGGTCCAGCGGCAAAGCGATCACCCGCTCGCGCGCGCGGTAGTCGCCGCACACGATGCGGACGTCTTGGCCCGCGGCGGCGGCGCGGGCTCGGCCGAGATCGTCGCGGCCGATGCGCGCGCGGTGGCCGGACGCGGCGTCGAAGCGCGTGTCGACGGGCAGCTTCTCGCACTCGGCAGCACCCGCTGGCGCGACGAACTCGGCATCGTCGTGCCGCCCGAACTCGACGCGCGTGCCGCGGAACTCGAACGCGCGGGCAACACGATTTCGTGGCTGATGCGCGCCGATGCGCCGCGTGCGCTGCTCGCGCTGATCGCGTTCGGCGACACCGTGAAGCCCGGCGCGCGCGACGCGGTCGCGGCCCTGTCGGCACGGGGCGTCGCGAGCGTGCTCGTGACGGGCGACAACCGCGGCAGCGCCACGGCCGTCGCGGCGACGCTCGGGATCGGCGAAGTGCATGCGCAGGTGCTGCCCGACGACAAGGCACGCGTGGTGGCCGAACTGAAGCGGACGCACGGCGGAATCGTCGCGATGGTCGGCGACGGGATCAACGACGCGCCCGCGCTCGCCGCGGCCGATGTCGGCATCGCGATGGCCACCGGCACCGACGTCGCGATGCACACGGCCGGCATCACGCTGATGCGCGGCGACCCGGCGCTCGTCGCCGATGCGATCGACATCTCGAAGCGGACGTACCGGAAGATCCAGCAGAACCTGTTCTGGGCGTTCGTCTACAACCTGATCGGCGTGCCGCTCGCGGCGCTCGGCTGGTTGAATCCGGTGATCGCGGGGGCAGCGATGGCGTTTTCCAGCGTCAGCGTCGTGACGAATGCGTTGCTGCTGAGGAGATGGAAAGGGCGGGCGCGATGAGCCGGCGCGGCGCGAAAACGGGCGGGACTGCAACCCGCACGCTCGCCGCCGCGCGCAGGATTCAACGGCTTCGACGAATCCAGAAACAATACGCGCCGATCGCGACCAGCATTGCGCCATCGACAATACCCAGCAACGGGAGCGGATTCGTCCACTTGTCCATATTGGTCGTCCGCGCGTAGTAGGGTGGTCCGTCGCCGTATGCCTCTTCGAGATTGATCGCGTTGAACGCAAAAACGAGCAGGATCGAAATCAGCAGCGCCACACCAATCAAGATATGCAACGGGCGTTTTCGCATGTCAGTATTGAATCGTCAGTGGAACGTAGCACTCGGGCGCGTCCTTCGTCGCCGCCTCGATGTCTCGATGTCTCGATGTCTCGAACGACATTTTCCATTCCGGAATGAAGATTGATGCATCCGGCGGATCCCGCGTTCGTGCCGCCATGGATGAAGAATCCACCGCGACCGAACGCTCGGGTTCCGGGCATGACATGAATGGTCAGTCGGTGATCGCCCCATGCTGCGTATGAGTACGCCAAACTGTTGGCCCGCTCATCATAGGATCCACACTGGATTTCGGTTGCCATGCAGGTTGGGCGCCCCGCGTTCAAAAGACCAAATCGGGCTCGCGGGCCCGTCCAGAGCGCGCCACGGCCCACGCGTGTGCTTACGTCAAATCGTGTCGAAACGAAAACGTTGCGCCTGCGGTGTCGAATCTTCGTCGTTAGCCAGAGACGACCGGCTTGATCAGCGTCGTCGTGATCGGCGCGAAGCCGCACGCCCGATACAGCGCACGGGCAGCCGTGTTGTGATTGAACACCGACAGCCCGATCTCGGTGACGCCATGGCGGCGTGCCTCGGCCTCCAGCGCATCGAGCGCGCGTGTGGCCCAGCCCTGGCGGCGCCGTGACGGGACGATGTCGAGGTCGTAGATGAACAGCGTGCGGTTCGGCCCTTCGGGCACGATCGCGTACCAGAGATCGCCGACCGTGTCGCCGCTGGCAGCGTCGATCAGTTGGACGAGTGTCTGGCCGGAAGTGAGCAGGCCGTCGGGCAGCAGCGTATCGAAGCAGGCGCGGGCGCGGCTCGCCGCGTCGTCGGCCGCATTCTGCCCGGACGACACGAGATCGCGCGCGTAGCCGTCGATGGCGCGCGTGCGGTATGCGTGGAATTCACCGGCCGTCATCGGCCGCATCTGCAGCATGGCCCGGGTGTCGCGAGGGAAGTCGGACTTCCAGTGTAGCGGGACGGTCACACCGGCGCGCGATGCGACGGCGGAAAGCGGGCAGGCAGTTGCAGCGAGCGCTGCGCCGGATCAGCGAATCAGCGAATCAGCGAATCAGCGACGATACAGGACGATCGGCACGAGATTCGCACGACGCACGCGCTCGGCTTCGGCGCGACGCGCAGCGTACGAATATTCCGCGTCGAGCGGCAGGTGCGGGGAGACGAACAGGTCGTCGATCTTTTGCAGCAGGGCAAGAATGAAGCTCATGTGAGACTCCTGACAGATGGCTCTAGGGTTTTCCCTTAGATCGACTTCATTCTAAGGGTTTTCCCTGAACTCTGCCAGCGCGCCGCATCAGTTTGCCGCACCCGTGCAACCGCCAACGGTCGGTCTCCCGCGACGCGCCTTGCCAGGCCGGGGTTTGCAGGTAGGGTCGGACGATTTAGTGCGTTCGACGCACGCGCTTCGCGGCCGCCGCCTCGCGGTTCGCATTGCGTTGCAGCCGGTCGACCTGTGACAGCATCGCTTCGTGGTGTTCCGCGAGCGTCATCAGCGTTGCCTGCTGCGTCGACAGATCGGCAGCCAGCCGGTCGATCCGCTGTTGCCGGGCATCCAGTTCCTGCTTCAGGTGCGCAATCTGCCGTGTTTGCAGCACCAGCGCGGTGAGCCCCGCGAACACGACGATCGCCAGTGCCAGCAGCAGCCGGTTGACGCGACGCATCTCGCGATCGGCCGCCTGCTTCATGCCGGCCGTGTCGGCCTGCAGGGTGGCGAGCCGATCCGACAGCGGGCGCAGATGCGTGTCGGGATCGAAGGCTGGCCCGCTCGACGCGGCCGGTTGCGCGCGATCCGCCGACGGCTTCGTCACGAACGACGCCGCGGACGCCACCGGCTGCACGACCGGCGAGGCCGGCGCTGCGGCTGCTCGCGCAGCATCACGGGTACTCGCGGCAATCGCGGCAGCGACCGGCCCGGCCGGTTCGGCGGTCGCTTGCGGTTCGGCGGACGGCGGAGTGTGCTGCGCCGGAGGCACCTCCGCCCCGGCGCCGACAGCCGCTGCTTCCGGCACACTACGCACCGCTGGCGCTGCCGCTTCGCGCGTGCCGGCAGTCGCACGTCGCTTGCCGCCGGAGGATGCGCGACGCCCCTTCGTGGTCTCACCGGGCGCCCGCGCCGCGTCATCGCGTGTGACCGGCACGGCGGCACCTTCGGCCTCCCCGCCCGCTTTCACGAGACGATCGGCGATGGCCGCATCGACCGCACCACCCACCGCATCGGCATTCGCGGTCGAACGATCGGCGCTCGTCCCGGCCGCGCCGCCGGCTTCCGACACGCTGCCGGCCTTCATCTGGCCGCCGCCCGTTGCCGGCTCACCAGCTGCGCGCGCGCCGCCACCATCGGACAGCCGCGCCCCGCCGGGCTTCGTCGTGTCGGCAGCGGGCGCGGGCACGACATCGGCACCGACCGCATCGCCGTTTCCACGCGTCGAAGCAGGCTCCGTCGTCGTCGCGACGTCGGGAGCCGGATCGACCGCATCGGCAGCGGCGCCCGACGTGGCGAATCCATCCAGCGTCGCCTGCCGAGCGGCGTCCTCGCCGTCCACAACGGCGGCCACCGTCTCGGCGTCCGCCACCGCGTCATCACGCGAGACGGCCGGCGCACGCGCAGCCGGCTCGCGCACCGGATCGCCGAACAGGTCGAGCGTGTGTTCGTCCCGCGGCGCATCGCCGCCCGCGTTGCCGGACCGCGCGGTTGCCTTGGCGGCGGTGTCTGCCGCGGCCGCGACGGAACGCGGGCGCGAACGGGCCGATGAACGGTCGGAGCGGGAATGGGAACGGGAGCGAGGCACGGAAACGGATTCGGTCATGGAGTCGGATTGCAGGCCCGCGAGCGCGGAACCGAAGGTCGAACGGAATCAGTGACCGGCCATTGTCGCATGACCGATCGCCGATCCGGCCGATCGGATGCCGTCTATTCGTCGCCCGGCACGCCGCCGCCTTGCTCGAATCGCGTCACGCACGACAGCCCGCGCAGCTTGTCGCAGATCGCGCGGTATTCGAGATCCGACACGCGCCCGAGCGCGATGCGCACCTCATCGTGCTCGCCCGTGTCGTCGGCGCGCTGCACGATGAATTGCTTCACGCGCGCGCTGTCGGGGCCGAGCGCCGCGTGCAGCGAATCGAACGTCAGCGCGCCGCTCACCACCGTCAGCGCGAGCTGGCGCCGCTGCCGCACCGTGAAGTAGCGCCGCTCGAGCGGCTTGATGCCGGCCAGGATGATCAGGATGATGAGCGTCGCGGCAATCGCCGCGACGTACAGGCCACCGCCCACCGCGAGGCCGATCGCGGCGACCGACCACAGGCTCGCGGCCGTCGTCAGCCCGCGCACGATCTCGCCGCGCAGCAGGATCGAGCCCGCGCCGAGAAAACCGATCCCCGATACCACCTGCGCGGCGATCCGCGACGGATCGAGCACGACGTGGTCGCTGCTGCCCAGCACATCGGCGAAACCGAATGCCGATACGATCATGATGAGCGTCGAGCCGACACAGACCAGCATGTGCGTGCGCAGGCCGGCCGCCCAGGAAAGGCGCTCGCGCTCGATGCCGATGACGCTGCCGAGCGCAGCCGCGAGAACCAGCCGCATCACGAGTTCCAGGTTGCCGAGCATCCGATTTCTCTCCTTTTTTGGCGTCGGCCGCGCGGAATGTTTTATCCTTGGCCCCGGCCGCGCCGATCCTCCGGGCCGCGCCGACACGTTTCGATCCAAGCGCATAACCCCGTCATGTCCGTTTCCGACTCCGCTTCCGCCCAGGCCGCCCAGCTGCGCCGTCATTTCGCGCACGTCGTCTTGCCGATCTGGCAGGGTTCAGGGTTCGACCACACGCTGCGGCTACCGTTCGAGGCCGTCGACCCGGCCAGCCATGCACCGCTGCCCGTCACCCGTTATCGCGCCATGGCCTGCGCGCGGCAGCTGTTCGTGTTCGCGCAGGCCGGCAACATCGCGCACGCGGCCACGCTGTTCGATTCGCTGTGCGGCCGCTTCCGCGACCCGCGCCACGGCGGCTGGTTCTACAGCGTCGACGCGCAAGGCGCGCCGCTCGACACGACCAAGGACCTCTATACGCACGCGTTCGTCGTGTTCGCGTGTGCCGCGTGGCATGCGGCGTCGGGCGACGCCGCGGCACGCGCGGCCGCCGAGGACACCGCCGCGCTGATCCAGGACCGCTTCGCGCCGCAGCCGGGCGACGCGCTGCTCGACGCCGCGCGTCACGCCGATTTCTCGTCGTCGGGCAGCGGCGCGCTGCAAAACCCGCTGATGCACCTGACCGAAGCGTGGCTCGCGGCCGCCGATGCGTTCGGCGACGCGGCGTTCGACGATGCGCTCGCGCGCACCGCGCAGGCCGTCGAACGCACGTTCGTCGATACCGCGACCGGCTGCGTCGCCGAGCTGCCGCTCGGGGCGGCCGACAACCGCTTCGAGCCCGGCCATCAGTTCGAGTGGTTCTATCTGGTCGACGCGGCCGGCGCGCGCCTCGCGCAAACCGGGCTGCCCGGCGCACTCGCGCGCGCGTTCGCGTTCGCCGAGCAGCACGGGGTCGATCCGCAGACGGGCGCCGTGTGCGCGGCGGTCGACGCACGAGGCGCATGCCTCGACGGCACGCAGCGGATCTGGGCGCAGACCGAATACCTGCGCGCACTCGCGACGCACGGCGGCACGCCGGCGTCCGCGCCGCTCGCGCGGCAGATCGAGTGCTTCGCCGCGCGCTTCCTGCATCCGCGCGGCTGGTTCGAGTGCAAGACGGCCGACGGGCAGGTGTCGCGCGCCGACATGCCGTCGACGACGCCCTACCACCTCGCGACCGCTTACGCGGCGCTGCCCGCCGTTTCGTAACCGGCGTCGGCCGGCGACGGCGACCCGCGCTCGTGGCGAACCCCGCGAGCCGCGCGCGCGTCGCCCAGTTCGAACACCGACACCGCCTGCATCAGGTGCGCGGTCTGGTCGTTCAGCGACGCGGCCGCCGCCGCGACTTCCTCCACCAGTGCCGCGTTCTGCTGTGTCAGCTGGTCCATTTGCGTGACGGCCTGGTTGACCTGCTCGATGCCGACGGTCTGCTCGACCGACGCGGCCGTGATCTCCGACATCGTCTGCACGACCCGCGTGATCGACGCCGAAACCGTCCGCATCGCGTCGCCGGCCCGTTCGACGAGTTCCGAGCCGCCGTCGATCTGCGCGACCGACTCCTCGATCAGCGCCTTGATCTCCTTCGCCGATTGCGCGCTGCGCTGCGCGAGCGAGCGCACTTCGCCCGCGACCACCGCGAAGCCGCGGCCCTGCTCGCCGGCCCGCGCGGCTTCGACCGCCGCGTTCAGCGCGAGGATGTTGGTCTGGAAGGCGATGCCGTCGATCACCGAAATGATCTCCGCGATCCGCCCGGAGCTCTGGGCGATGCCGCGCATCCGGTCGATCACGCTGTCGACCACGCCGCCGCCGTGGCGCGTCGCGTCGAGCGCCGCGTCGGCCAGCGCGCTGGCCGCACGTGCGCTGTCGGTGTTCTGGCGCACCGTCGCGGTCAGTTCCTCCATGCTCGCGGCGGTTTCCTCGAGCGACGCAGCCTGCGTGCCCGTGCGCGCGGACAGGTCCGCGTTGCCGCCGGCGATCTCGCCCGCGCCGAGGTGGATCGCGTCGGACGCGTGACGCACGGTGCGCACGGTGTCCGCGATGCTCGCCTGCATCGCGGCGAGGCCGCGCAGCATCCGGTCGATCTCGAACACGCCACCCGCCCGCACGGCTTCGTCGAGCCGGCCCTGCGCGATCCGCTCGAAATGGCGGCCGGCTTCGTCCAGCGGCGCGACCACCGCGCGCCGCGCGGCCGCGTAAATGGCCGCGCTCGCCGCGAGCATCGCCACGAGCAGCACGATGCCGACCCACTTGAACCACTGCATCCCGCTGTCGATCGTGGCGAGCGCGTCGCGGCTCGACGCGCCGCCGTAGTCGGCGAAGCGGTGCAGTTCGGCGAGGTACGCGTCCTGGAAGCCTTGGGTCGGCTGGTCGAGGAACGCCTGGATGTTGTCGGCATCGAGGAACTGCACGAGTTCGCCCAGCGCGCCGCGCAGCGCGCGATAGCGCTCGGCGAGCGCGGCGACGCGCGCGCGGTTCGTCGCGTCGACGGCCTGTGCGGCCGTCAGCGCGGCGAACGCCTTGTCCGCTTCGCCGAGCGAAGCGCTGGCATGACGGATGATCTCGTCGGGCTTCGGGCCGCCGCGCACCATCCGCGTGCCGGCGCGCGACAGGTTCACGCGGGCGTCGAGCAGGCGCTCGGTCGCCTGGCTGGCCGCGTCGACCTGCGCGATCGCGACGTTCGACAGATCGTCGACGCCGCTGCGCGTCGACGCGAGCGCCCAGAAGCCGAGCGCCTCGATCGCGAACAGAAAGAGGCAAAACACGGTCAACACGCCGAGCAGACCCGACGCGAGCTTGATTTTTCCGAACATGGGGGAGATTCCTGGAGAGCCGACGATGGAGCAATGCCCCGGCATTAGCGGCATTTCTTCGTCGGACTTTAGGAACATCCGGCGAGAGGCGCCCGGCCAGTGCCCGCCATTCCCGTCGAATCGCCGGCAAACGAGGACAACGCGCGCGTTCGACGCAATCATCACGTCGCATCGCGCCGGCATCTGCGCGAAATGCGGACGAATTTCCTTGCTTATCCGCGGCCCCCTTCCTAGAGTTCAGCGCAAGCGGACACGCATTGGGGAAGTCGATGACGGACATCACGGACCACGCGCGCGGCGCATTGCGCGCGCAACCGTTCAGCATGCTGCTGGGCACGGAGCTGATGCATATCGGCGACAACGAAGTGTCGCTGTGCCTGCCCGTGCGGGAAGAACTGCGGCAGCAGCACGGCTTCGTGCACGGCGGCGTGATCGGCTATCTCGCCGACAACGCGCTGACGTTCGCCGGCGCGCTGGTGCTCGGCCCGCGCGTCATCACCGCCGAATACAAGATCAACTACCTGCGGCCGGCCGTGAACGGCACGCTCGTTGCGCGCGCGAAGGTCGTCTACGCGGGCCGGCACCAGGCGACCTGCCAGTGTCATGTGTTCGTCATCGACGGCGATCACGAACGGCTCGTCGCAATCGCGCAAGGCACGATCAACCGCGTCGGCGACGGCAAGATGCCGGATGCGCGGGAGGAAACGGCGTAAGGCAGATTCGTCGGCGAATCGTTCGGCTGTCTTATTGCTCGCCCTGAACCGAAAATTGAAATGGAATCTCGGGACGCGTAAATCGAAGCCGCACCTCGTTCAGGGCCGGAACAAAGCGCCGCTTTTCAAACGTGTAGTACGAAATTAATAGGCCGAGACGGGTCTCTTGTGCATCATCGAACAGATAGCTGTTCTTCGGAAATGCAAGCAATCCGGCCTTTGTTGCCAATACGGCCCGACAGGACGAAAGCAGACTCGGCAAATGAAGAAATGCCGCGCTTTTTCTAAACTCGAACGGGTTGGTCAGCAAGTAGATTTGGCGATGGCGGCCAGATTCACCAGACCCGCTGCTGTTTCCCTCCACACAGAGAGCCGACGGACGATGGTCCGCGGCTCCAGTAAAAAATATGCTCGCGCTTCCGGGGTAGATATCCACCGGATGTTCACCAGGGAAAGTCGTTGCGTTCGAAAAGCGATAGATCCTGCCGCCAATCGATATCTGGCGCTCCGCTACTGTGACGTGTACCGTCTTCCCGTCCAAGTCGATTTGAAAATCCTGGTATACGCCTCCATTGCCGCGATCGGAATATAGAAAGCTTGCGCGTTGCTGGACTGGACTGCCAAACAATGCACTCGATTGGGCCGCATAGAACTCGTCATAGCTGTCGTAGATCGTAGCGCCATGAGCGCTCCTTGCGAAGGCAACCAGGATTGCCACCAAGGTCATTGCGGGTTTCATCGGTATGCTTTTCCTCCGCTCGCCTTCAGATAGTCGGGATTGTGCTTCCAAAATACCGTATCCCCGTGCGCGGCTGTCGAAACCCACACCGAATCGTAACGCCCGCGCTCACCCCCATCGACGATCTTCCCGGTCCTTTTATTGCGGATTTTCCATCGAACGATGACCTCGCGCCGCTTCTCCGGCACGCCAAAAATGTTGTCCGATTGCGAACCCCATTTGAAGCCATCACGAACCTTGGGATGGTTTCCGTAATTGGTTTTGAAGTCCAGGCCGTCCCACCAAAATGCCCCATTCGAGGGGTCCAATCCTTCCGTAATGCTCGCACTGCCACCCTGATCGCCCTTCGCAAGGAAATAGCGGATCACGCGACGTCTCCTGGGCGTGCCGTAGTCGAACGCTTCACCAGCGTGAAGGTAAAGGCGGATACGAGACCCTCGCGCTCCGGGCTGTCCGTAATGATGTCGCCGTTATCGAGTTCGCTTCCGACAAAAGCCAGCGGCTCGAAGTCACGGTTATCCGCCAGGGCAAGACCGCTTACGATTCGCGCGGTCGAACCGTCCGCATAGTGGACCTGATTACCCACGATACCAGCCTTGCCAAGCCGGACACCGGTGTTCCAGGCACAGGTAGCGTTGCGCAGCACGCCACCTCGCGCAGTCGTTGCGCCTCGCACCGCGAGCCGGTGGCGCGGCGGCTCAGGCGAAGGCACATAAGCCGCATCGAACAAGCCTTCGACCGTCTCACCCGCCGGAACATGAATGCCCCATAACCGCTGAAGTGTTTCGACGATACGATCGCCATTGCTCAATCGGCTACCTACCAGTGCAAATGGCCTTTCTCGGCAAACCGCATAATTGCCCGCACCGTCGGTAATGACTGCCTCACTGCCATCCTCGTACGTGACGACATCGCCAACCCGGGCAACAGCAAGCCCAGCGACAGCAAGGCCGCTGCTAGCTTGGGTCACACGACCACCGCGCTCAGTGAGCGCTCCGATGGTGGCGAAAAGATAAGTCGGCGCGCTCTGCTCGTTCTTCATCTGGATCTCCTTTCTCGACGAATGGATAAGGATTGTTCGACGCAAAAATTTGCGTGATCGAGAAAGGAAAAACAATCAGACGAATTCGAAACTCCTACCGACAACGAGGATTATTTTTTTCTGTCTCAATACCTCGATGCGGTCGGCATTATCCGAGATATATCCGACTTGGGATGCGCTTAAGCTTCATCGCCCGTCAACGGCAGAAAACGTGGCGCCACGCGCGCCCGAACGTTGCCGCTCGCATCGGTACGATAGATCCCGCGCGCCGCATTGTGCGGATGCTCCAGCGCGTCGGCCACGCTCAGCACCGGCGCAAAGCATGCGTCCGTCCCTTCGAGCAGCGCGCGCCAGTGCGCGGACGGCTGCTGTGCGAACACCTCCGCGAAACGCACCTTCAGCGCCGGCCAGCGCGCGCGATCGTACTGCGACGCCGGATCGACATCGCTCAAACCGAGCCGCTCGACCAGCAACGCATAGAACGGCGGCTCGAGCGCGCCGATCGTCACGCATTCGCCGTCCTCGCAGCGATACACGTCGTAGAACGGCGCATCGTGGAAGAGGCTCGGCTGCGCGCCATCGAGCTGCCCGTTCGCGCGTGCCCACAACGCGAGCGAGCCGAGCATCGACACGATGTCGACGATCGCGCCGTCGACCACGCGCCCCGGGCCGCCGCCGCGCACGTCGAACAGCGCGCAGACGATCCCGAACGCGAGCCCGAGCGCGCCGCCCGCATCGCCGACGACGGTCGGCGGCACGCCGGGCCGGCCGTCGCGCGGTGCCGACAGCGACAGCAGCCCCGTCAGCGCGACGTAGTTCAGGTCGTGCCCGGCGGCCGTCGCGAGCGGTCCGTCCTGGCCCCAGCCCGTCATGCGTCCATACACGAGCTTCGGGTTGTGGCGCGCGCAATCGTCGGGCCCGAGGCCGAGGCGTTCCATCACGCCGGGACGCAGGCCCTCGATCAGCGCGTCGGCCTGCGCGATCAGCGCGAGCGCCGCGTCGCGGCCCGCCGGCGTCTTCAGATCGAGTTCGACGATCGTCTTGCCTTCGCGCAGCAGGTCGCCGTCGCGGCCCTGCAGCGCGTCCGGTGCGCTGGTGCGGCCGGCCGGACGCGCGATCAGCGTGATGCGCGCGCCCATCCCGGCGAGCATCCAGCCCGCGAGCGGGCCGGGGCCGAGGCCTTCGAATTCGACGATGTGGACGCCGGAAAGCGGCGCATCAAGCGACATGCGATTCTCCTGTCGATCCACGTTAGCGCTTTAGCGCTTACGTGGATCCCATGCTTCGCGGTCGATCCACGTTAGCGCTTTAGCGCTTACGTGGTCCCATGCTTCGCGGTCGATCCGCGTTAGCGCTTTAGTGCTCACGTGGGTCCCACGCTTTGGGATCGATCTGCGATGACTCACGCCAGCTCGGATCCGTGCATCACGACCGGAGTGCGCTTCCGCGCACCGGTACGGTCACCGATCCCACGCGTTGAATAGCGAATTGCCTTCGTCACGCATGCGCCAAACGAAAAAATCCCTGCGCAGCGGGCCCGCTTCGCAGGGATCGGTCCGGTTCAGCGCTGCAGGGTTGCACGCACGAACCGCGGCATGCTCAGAACGCATCCCCCGGCACCCGCACCCAGCCTTCCATCAGCACGCGCGCGCTGCGGCTCATGATCGCCTTCGTGACGGTCCATTCGCCGTTCTCGAGCTGCGCTTCCGCGCCGACGCGCAGCGTGCCCGACGGATGCCCGAAGCGCACCGCATTACGCTCACCGCCGCCCGCCGCAAGGTTGACGAGCGTGCCGGGGATCGCCGCGGCCGTGCCGATCGCGACCGCCGCCGTGCCCATCATCGCGTGGTGCAGCTTGCCCATCGACATCGCCCGCACCAGCAGGTCGACGTCGCCCGCATTCACGCGCTTGCCGCTCGACGCGACATAGTCGGCCGGCTTCGCGACGAACGCGACCTTCGGCGTGTGCTGCCGCGTCGCGATCTCGTCGAGCGTATCGATCAGGCCCATGCGCAGCGCGCCGTGCGCGCGGATCGTCTCGAACTTCTCGAGCGCCTTCGGGTTGCCGTTGATCGCGTCCTGCAGCTCGGTGCCCGTATAGCCGATCGCCTCTGCGTCGACGAAGATGGTCGGAATCCCCGCGTTGATCATCGTCGCCTTCAGCGTGCCGATGCCCGGCACGGCGAGGTCGTCGACGAGGTTGCCGGTCGGGAACATCGAGCCGCCCGCGCCCTCTTCGTCGGCGGCCGGGTCCATGAACTCGAGCTGCACTTCGGCGGCCGGGAACGTGACGCCGTCCAGCTCGAAGTCGCCCGTCTCCTGCACCGCGCCGTTCGTGACCGGCACGTGCGCGACGATCGTCTTGCCGATGTTCGCCTGCCAGATCCGCACTGTCGCGACGCCGTCGCGCGGCACGCGCGACGCATCGACGAGGCCGCCGCTGATCGCGAACGGGCCGACCGCCGCCGACAGGTTGCCGCAGTTGCCGGTCCAGTCGACGAACGCGCGGTCGATCGCGACCTGCCCGAACAGGTAGTCGACATCATGCCCCGGCCGCGTGCTCTTCGACACGATCACCGTCTTGCTGGTGGACGACGTCGCGCCGCCCATCCCGTCGATCTGCTTGCCGTACGGATCGGGGCTGCCGATCACGCGCAAGAGCAGCGCGTCGCGCGCGGCGCCCGGCGCCTGCGCGGCGTCCGGCAGGTCCTGCAGCCGGAAGAACACGCCCTTGCTGGTGCCGCCGCGCATGTAGGTCGCGGGAATCCTGATTTGAGGAATGTGAGCCATGTTTGCGTTGTCCCTGTATGACCCGGTCAAGCCGCCTGCGACGATTCGAGGAAGTCCTGCGCGAAACGCTGCAGCACGCCGCCCGCGTCGTAGATCGACACTTCCTCGGCCGTATCGAGCCGGCACGTCACCGGCACCTCGACGCGCTCGCCGTTCTTGCGGTGAATCACCAGCGTGAGATCGGCACGCGGCGTACGCTCGCCGATCACGTCGAAGGTCTCGGTGCCGTCGATGCCGAGCGTCGTGCGGTTCGTGCCCGGCTTGAACTCGAGCGGCAGCACGCCCATCCCGATCAGGTTCGTGCGGTGGATCCGCTCGAAGCCTTCGGCGACGATCGCCTCGACGCCCGCGAGCCGCACGCCCTTCGCGGCCCAGTCGCGCGACGAGCCCTGGCCGTAGTCGGCGCCCGCGATCACGATCAGCGGCTGCTTGCGATTCATGTACGTCTCGATCGCTTCCCACATCCGCATGACCTTGCCTTCCGGCTCGACGCGCGCGAGCGAGCCCTTCTTCACCGCGCCGTCGACGACCGCCATCTCGTTGATCAGCGTCGGGTTCGCGAAGGTCGCGCGCTGCGCGGTCAGGTGGTCTCCCCGGTGCGTCGCGTACGAGTTGAAGTCTTCTTCGGGCAGGCCCATCTTCGCGAGGTATTCGCCGGCCGCGCTGTTCGCGAGGATCGCGTTCGACGGCGACAGGTGATCGGTCGTGATATTGTCGCCGAGCACCGCGAGCGGGCGCATGCCCTTGAGCGTGCGCTCGCCGGCCAGCGCGCCTTCCCAGTACGGCGGGCGGCGGATGTACGTGCTCTGCGCGCGCCAGTCGTACAGCGGCGCCGCGCGCTCGCCCGCATCGGCCGCGCGCGCGAACATCGGTTCGTAGACCTTGCGGAACTGCTCGGGTTTCACGCTCGACGCGACGATCGCGTCGATTTCCTCGTCGGTCGGCCAGATGTCCTTCAGCGTGACGGGCTTGCCGTCCTGGTCGTGGCCCAGCACGTCCTTCTCGATGTCGAACCGGATCGTGCCGGCGATCGCATACGCGACGACGAGCGGCGGCGACGCGAGGAACGCCTGCTTCGCATACGGATGGATGCGGCCGTCGAAGTTGCGGTTGCCGGACAGCACGGCCGTCGCGTACAGGTCGCGATCGACGATCTCCTGCTGGATCTTCGGGTCGAGCGCGCCCGACATCCCGTTGCAGGTCGTGCACGCGAACGCGACGATGCCGAAGCCGAGCTTCTCGAGTTCGGGCAGCAGGTTCGCTTCTTCGAGGTACAGCTCGACCGCCTTCGAGCCCGGCGCGAGCGAGCTCTTCACCCACGGCTTGCGCGTGAGGCCCTTCGCGTTCGCGTTGCGGGCGAGCAAGGCCGCGGCGATCACGTTGCGCGGGTTGCTGGTGTTCGTGCAGCTCGTGATCGCGGCGATGATCACCGCGCCGTCGGGCATCTCGCCCGCCTTTTCTTCCCATTGGCCGGCGATCCCGCGCGCGGCGAGATCGGACGTCGGCAGCCGCTTGTGCGGGTTCGACGGGCCGGCCATGTTGCGCACGACGCTCGACAAGTCGAACGTCAGCGTGCGCTCGTATTGCGCGTTGGCGAGCGTATCGGCCCACAGGCCGGCTGCCTTCGCGTAGGTCTCGACCAGCTTCACCTGCTCGTCGCTGCGTCCGGTGAGGCGCAGGTAGTCGGTCGTCTGGCCGTCGATGAAGAACATCGCGGCCGTCGCGCCATATTCGGGCGCCATGTTCGAGATCGTCGCGCGGTCGCCGAGCGTGAGGCTCGCGGCGCCTTCGCCACGAAATTCCAGATACGCACCGACCACCTTTTCCTTGCGCAGAAACTCGGTCAGCGCGAGCACCACGTCGGTCGCGGTGATGCCGGGCTGGCGCTTGCCGGTCAGCTCGACGCCGACGATGTCGGGCAGGCGCATCCACGATGCGCGGCCGAGCATCACGTTCTCGGCCTCCAGCCCGCCCACGCCGATCGCGATCACGCCGAGCGCGTCGACGTGCGGCGTGTGGCTGTCGGTGCCGACGCAGGTGTCCGGGAACGCGACGCCGTCCTGCGCCTGGATCACCGGCGACATCTTCTCGAGGTTGATCTGGTGCATGATGCCGTTGCCCGGCGGGATCACGTCGACGTTCTCGAACGACCGCTTGGTCCATTCGATGAAGTGGAAGCGATCCTCGTTGCGGCGATCCTCGATCGCGCGGTTCTTCGCGAACGCGTCCGGATCGAAGCCGCCGCACTCGACGGCGAGCGAGTGGTCGACGATCAGCTGCACGGGCACGACCGGGTTCACCTTGGCCGGGTCGCCGCCGCGCTCGGCGATCGCGTCGCGCAGGCCCGCGAGGTCGACGAGCGCCGTCTGGCCGAGGATGTCGTGGCACACCACGCGCGCCGGGAACCACGGGAAGTCGCGTTCGCGCTTGCGCTCGATGATCTGCTTCAGCGAATCGGCGAGGATCGCCGGATCGCAGCGGCGCACGAGGTTTTCGGCGAGCACGCGCGACGTGTACGGCAGCGTGTCGTATGCGCCGGGAGCGATCGCTTCGACCGCGGCACGCGCGTCGAAGTAGTCCAGCGACGTGCCGGGCAGGGGTTTGCGGTTGGCGGTATTCATGATGTGGGGCGGAATTCGGGGTAAGACGTTGCGCGCGCGCCGGCGGCCCGCATCACGGGCGCCGGCGCGCGCGGCCGAAGATCAGCGCTTCTCGATCGGCACGAACTGCAGGTCTTCCGGACCCGTGTAGTTCGCGCTCGGGCGGATGATCTTGTTGTCGACGCGCTGCTCGATGATGTGCGCGCTCCAGCCGGACGTGCGCGAGATCACGAACAGCGGCGTGAACATCGCGGTCGGCACGCCCATCATGTGATACGACACCGCGCTGAACCAGTCGAGGTTCGGGAACATCTTCTTCGCGTCCCACATCACCGATTCCAGGCGCTCGGCGATGCTGTACAGCTTCAGGTCGCCCGCTTCCTTCGACAGCTTGTGCGCGACGCCCTTGATCACCTTGTTGCGCGGATCGGAGATCGTGTAGACCGGGTGGCCGAAACCGATCACGACTTCCTTGTTCTCGACGCGGCGGCGGATGTCGGCTTCGGCGTCGTCCGGCGAGCTGTAGCGGCTCTGGATTTCGTACGCGACTTCGTTCGCGCCACCGTGCTTCGGACCGCGCAGCGCGCCGATCGCGCCGGTGATCGCCGAGTAGATGTCCGAACCCGTGCCCGCGATCACGCGGCCGGTGAACGTCGACGCGTTGAACTCGTGCTCCGCGTACAGGATCAGCGACGTGTGCATCGCGTCGACCCACGACTTCGACGGCGTCTTGCCGTGCAGCAGGTGCAGGAAGTGGCCGCCGATCGAGTCGTCGTCGGTTTCCGTCTCGATGCGCTTGCCGTTGTGCGAGAAGTGATACCAGTAAAGCAGCATCGAGCCGAGCGACGCCATCAGGCGGTCGGCGATGTCGCGCGCGCCCGGCAGGTTGTGATCGTCCTTCTCCGGCAGCACGGTGCCGAGCACCGACACGCCGGTGCGCATCACGTCCATCGGATGAGCCGACGCCGGGATCTGCTCGAGCGCGGCCTTCAGCGCGCTCGGCAGGCCGCGCAGCGCGCGCAGCTTGGTCTTGTATGCGGCGAGTTCGGTCAGGTTCGGCAGCGTGCCGTGCACGAGCAGGTGCGCGATTTCCTCGAATTCGCACGATTCGGCGACGTCGAGAATGTCGTAGCCGCGATAGTGCAGGTCGTTGCCGGTCTTGCCGACCGTGCACAGCGCCGTGTTGCCGGCCGTCACGCCCGACAGCGCCACCGACTTCTTCGGCTTGAATGCGCCTGCGGCGGCCGGTGCTGCTGCGTCTTTCGTCTCGCTCATGTTTCCGTTCTCCAATGGGTATCTGGGGTGTCACGTCGGCCGGGCGCGGCGCTCGTGCGCGCGGCCCGGCTTCATGCAAAAGCGTTCCGGGAACCGTGTCCCGGCGCGCGGGCCGCGTTACTTCTTGCCCTGCGCGAACAGTTCGTCGAGCTTCTGCTCGTACGCGTGATAGCCGAGGAAGTCGTACAGCTCGGCGCGGGTCTGCATGGTCGGCACCGCCGCCTTCTGCGTGCCGTCGCGGCGCAGCGTCTCGTAGAAATTCAGCGCGGCCTTGTTCATCGCGCGATACGCGCCGCAGCAGTACAGCGCGATGTCGACGTTCGCCTCGCGCAGCTCGTCGAGTGTGAACAGCGGCGTCGAGCCGAACTCGGTCAGGTTCGCGAGGATCGGCACCTTCACCGCGGCCTTGAAGCGGCGATAGTCGTCGAGCGTCTTCATCGCTTCCGGGAAGATCATGTCCGCGCCGGCTTCCACGTAGGCGATCGCGCGCTCGATCGCGGCGTCGATCCCTTCTGCAGCGGCCGCGTCGGTGCGGGCCATGATCACGAACTGGTCGTCGGTGCGCGCGTCGACCGCGGCCTTCACGCGATCGACCATTTCGTCGGTCGGCACGACTTCCTTGCCCGGACGGTGGCCGCAACGCTTCTGGCCGACCTGGTCCTCGAGGTGCACGGCTGCGACACCGGCCTTGATGAACGAACGGACCGTGCGCGCGATGTTGAACGCGCCGCCCCAGCCCGTATCGATGTCGACGAGCAGCGGCAGGTCGGTCGCGTTGGTGATCCGGTTCGCGTCGATGAGCACGTCTTCCATCGTGCTGATGCCGAGATCGGGAATGCCGAGCGAATTCGCGGCGACGCCGCCGCCCGACAGGTACACGGCCTTGAAGCCGACGGCCTGCGCCATCTTGGCTGCGTACGCGGTGATCGCGCCGACCACCTGCAGCGGCTGCTCGGCCGCGACTGCCGCGCGGAATTTCGCGCCGGCGCTCTGAAGATGCGTGTTGCTCATGAACGGCCTCCTGAAGGAATGACCATGAACAGCAAGGACCGGGCCAGCTCGTGAATCGGGGCTAACCCACTGATTCTTAAGCAACCGGCACGGGCGAGGCAGCGCCCGATGATTTCATTTCAGCAATTTCATGTTTCAAAAATGAAATCGCGCGCGCATAATCGGTCGCCATGGACCTCTCCTCGACCAAGCCCGTCGGCCCGGCCGACCGCACGGTGCGTCCGCGCATCTGGGCGATGGGCATCAGCCGCCTGCGCGACCTGTTTCGCGAGATCGCCGGCGAATTCGACGAACGCGCCGACGTGCGCATCGTCACGCGGGCGTACGAAGACGCATTGAGCGCGATCGCGGAGGCCGGCACCGCGCGCCCCGACGTGATCGTCGCGGCCGGCTCGAACGGCGGCTTCCTGAAAACGCGGGCGCAGGTGCCGGTCGTGGTCGTGTCGCCGACCGGCTTCGACGTGATGCAGGCGCTCGCGCGCGCGCGGCGCGACGCGTCGCGGATCGCGCTCGTCAGCGCCGGCGAGACGCCGCCCGAAGTGCGCCGCTTCGTCGCCGCCTACGGCCTCGACGTGCAGTTTGCGTCATATCAGTCCGCGCAGGAAGCGGAAGCCTGCGTGCACGACCTGCACGACCGCGGCATCGAGACGATCGTCGGCCCCGGCCTCGTCACCGATCTCGCGGCGAGCGCCGGCATGGGCGCGGTGTTCCTGTATTCGCACGCGTCGGTGCGCAAGGCGGTCGAGACGGCGCTCGAGGTCGCGTACGCGACGCACGCCGAGGCGTTTCGCCGCCAGCGGCTCGACAACCTGCTGCAGCACCTGCGCGACGGCGTGGTCGCGCTCGACGCGCGCGGCCGCGTCGAAGCCATCAACGAGCGGCTCGCGTCGGCGCTCGGGGTCGAACCCGCGGCGGCCGTCGGCCGCGCGCTCGTCGACCTGCGTCCGGAACTGCGCACGCTGCGCGGCGAGGACGGCGACGCGCTCGCGACCGTGCGCGGCGTGCGCTACGTCGTGCATCGCGGGCCGCTCGTCGATCGCGGCGTCACGTCGGGCAGCGTGCTGACGTTCCAGGAATCGCGCGCGGTCGAACGGCTCGACCGCGCGCTGCGTTCGCAGCCGAACACGCAGCAGTTCGCGGCGCGCTACACGCTCGACGACGTGGTCGGCGCGTCCGCGCCGATGGCGCGCGTGCGCGATCTCGTGCGCCGCTACGCGAAATCCGATGCGACCGTGCTCGTGCTCGGCGAAAGCGGCACCGGCAAGGAAATGATCGCGCAGAGCCTGCACGCGCTGTCGGTGCGGCGCAGCTATCCGTTCGTCGCGATCAACTGCGGCGCGTTTCCGGAGGCGCTGCTCGAGAGCGAGCTGTTCGGTTACGAGGAAGGCGCGTTCACCGGCGCGCGGCGCGGTGGCAAGACCGGGCTGTTCGAGGCCGCGCACCGCGGCACGCTGTTTCTCGACGAGATCGGCGAGATGCCGCCGTCGCTGCAAAGCCGGCTGCTGCGCGTGCTGCAGGAGCGCGAGGTGATCCGTCTCGGCTCGACCGAGCCGATCCGCATCGACGTGCGCGTGATCGCCGCGACGCACCGGCCGCTGCTCGCGGCCGTCGAGGCCGGCACGTTCCGCGCGGACCTGTATTACCGGCTCAACATCCTGAACGTCGGCCTGCCGCCGCTGCGCGAGCGCGCCGCCGACATTCCGGCGCTCGCGGCCACGCTGCTCGTGCAGGCCGCGCGGCGCGAGCCGCGGCTGGCCGAACGCGTGCGCGAGGCCGACGATGCGATGCGCGTGCTCGGCGCGACGCAGGCGACGCTCGCGCGCTACCGCTGGCCCGGCAACGTGCGGGAACTGCAGAACGTGATCGAGCGGATCGCGGTGGAACTGGCCGAGGAGGTCGACGAGCACGATCCGGGCGCCGCGTGCGCGGCACTCGCGCCCGATGCGCTGCAGGCGATCGCACCCGAGCTGTTCGCGGCGCCGCCCGATGCGGCCGATGCCGACGCCACCGACGCGCAGACGCTCCACGCGCGCCGCCGTCGCGCAGAAGCCGACGAGATCCGCGCGGCGCTCGATGCGTGCGGCGGCGATCGCGATCGCGCGTGCGCGATGCTCGGCATCAGCAAGACGACGCTGTGGCGGAAGCTGTCGGCGAAATAGGTTCGGGCGGGATGGGCGCGATCGACGGGTGACGCACCGGGACGCGCGCCGCCGTCAATCGGCCTTGTGATAGTGGCGGTACGCCTTCGCGCGATTGCCGCAGGACGACATCGAGCACCAGCGGCGGCTGCCGTTCTTGCTGTCGTCGATGAACAGCCACTGGCATACGTCGTTCGCGCAGCGCTTGACCTTCGCGAGGCGCGCGCCGCCCAGCAGGTCGGTCGCCGACCACAGCACCGGGCTCAGCAGCCCCGCGAGCGTCGCGCCCGCTGCCCCGATCCGCCACGCGTAACCACCATCGATCCGCGCGAGCGCGACGCGCGGCGCCGCTTCCGCCAGAAAACCGCCCAGCAGCGCGAGATCGTCGGCTTGCGGCTCGCGCCGCTCGGCCTGCGCGTGAAAGAGCCGGTACAACGCCTCGCGCAGCGCGAGCGCGCGCGTCAGCATCGCCGGCGCGTCCTCCTTCTCGTTCTCTTGTGCTTGTGCGCGACACGCGTCGGCCAGGCCGGCCGGCACGCCAGCCTGCTCGCGGCACCACGTGAACAGGTCGTCCAGCGTGCCGAAGGTTTCGGTCGGCACGTCGGCGCCACGCCAGTACAGCGTGTTCGCGAAATCGATGCTCAGCGTTTCCGACGGCGCCGGAACCAGGCAGTCCGTCGTGACGGAAGGTTGCGTTTTGCTCATGACGCGATCGTATCTAACCACCATGCCGGTTGACAAGCATCCGGACGCTTCCTAATATAACCAGCATGGTGGTTAAAAACCGGTTTGCTGCTGTGATGTCCCCTCTTTAGTTCAAGGAGCCACAGATGATCGATCGTTTTTCGCACGACGTTGTCCACACCGGCCGCAGCCGCGCGTTCCACGACAGCATGCTCGGCGCGCTTCGTCACAAGCGGATGGCCTGGTGGTTGTAAACAGGTTTGCTGCACTGATGCCCCCCTTCAGTTCAAGGAGCCACAGATGATCGATCACCTTTCGTTCGGCGTTGCCCACATCGACCGCAGCCGCGCGTTCTACGACAGCACGCTCGGCGCGCTCGGCTACAAGCGGCTGTACAGCGACGACGGATCCCTCGGCTACGGCACCAGCGAACCGGTGCTGTGGTTGCAGCACGCGGCACGTCCGGTCGTCGCCGATCCCGATTCAGGGTTGCACCTGTCGTTTCGCGCGGCGTCGCCGGTGGAAGTCGATGCGTTCTACCGCGCCGCGCTGCAGCACGGCGGACAGGACAACGGCGGGCCGGGCAAACGCGAGCACTACGGCCCCGGCTATTACGCGGCGTTCGTCGTCGATCCCGACGGGTATCGCCTCGAAGCCCATTGCGAGCTGGGCAACGTCGTCTGATCCGCCGAGTCCCAACGCGGATGAACGACAAGGGCCCGGTTCCGCGTCATGCGGAGCCGGGCCCTTGTCTTTGTTGCACCGGGGTCGGCGTTCGACTCGCGTCGGTCGCCGCCGGCGATCCGGCGACGGGTCCGGCGGCGCTGGCGGATAGCCAGCCGGTTACGTCCGCCAGCCTCGCCCGCGCCGCGCGAGCGCTTACTGCGCGTTGCGCGTGCTCTGTAACTGCTCGCCGAGCCCCGCGATCCCGAGGCGCACCGTCTGACCGGCCTTCAGGAACACCGGCGACGGCTTGATGCCCATCCCGACGCCCGGCGGCGTACCGGTCGTGATCACGTCGCCCGGTTGCAGCGTCATGCAGGTCGACAGGTAGGCGATCAGTTGCGCGACGGTGAACACCATCGTGCGCGTGTTGCCGTTCTGATAGCGGTGGCCGTCGATCTCGAGCCACAGGTCGAGGCGCTGCGGATCGGGCACCTCGTCGCGCGTGACGAGCCACGGGCCGATCGGGCCGAACGTGTCGAAGCCCTTGCCCTTGTCCCACTGGCCGCCGCGCTCGATCTGCCACTCGCGCTCGGACACGTCGTTGACGACGCAGTAGCCGGCGACGTAATCCAGCGCGCGCGCTTCGTCGACGTCCTTGCACGTCGCGCCGATCACGACGCCCAGTTCGACTTCCCAGTCCGTCTTCACGGAGCCCTTCGGGATGTCGATGCCGTCGTTCGGGCCGCAGATCGAACTGGTCCACTTGCCGAACACCACGGGTTCCTTCGGCACCGGCATGCCGGCTTCGGCTGCGTGATCGGCATAGTTGAGACCAATGCCGATGAACTTGCCGACGCGCCCGACGCAGGCGCCGATGCGCGGCTCGCCGGAGACGAGCGGCAGCGTGGCCGGGTCGATCGCGCGCAGGCGCGCGAGACCGGCGTCGGACAGCGCGTCGCCGGCAAGATCCGGCACGTGCGCGGACAGGTCGCGAATCCGGCCGTCCGCGTCGAGAATACCGGGCTTTTCCTGGCCCGACGGGCCATAGCGAAGCAGTTTCATCGTGCTCAACCTCTGTTGTCGAATGTGACAGGATACCGGCCGACGCGGCCGCTGACGGCCACGCGCCGGACTGAATGCCGATCGTCGATGACGCGCGTCGGGCCCCGAATCCGGCAGGCCAATCGACACGCGAGGCTCGCGCAGGCGCAGCGATCGCGGCGCCGCACCGGGTGCGGCGCGCATCGAACGGGCGGCCGCCGGTCTGCGCATCGGCGACGACGGCCCGGCCTCCGCGCCATGTGCCGGCCGGTGCCGGTCGGCTTCACGCGCGGCCGCACCGTCGCTGGCCCGCCGCTCTTTGTACCATCGGCGGCCCGCCGTGAAATGGCGCGCGACGGATACCGACTATTGGTGCGCCTGCGGAGATTGCACAGCAGCATCGGGGCCGCCGAACCATCCGGCTTTACGCCCAATGCCGCGGTCCTTCGATACCGAAAGATGAATGTCGAATATTTCTTACGACCCTGTCATCGGGAACGGCACGTGATCCGTTCTTGCTGGACAACGATCGGCAAAAAGACGCCGCATTGCACACTGAACGTTTATTGTCAGGCTCGTCCGGACGGCAGTCACATCCGCATGCGGCTTCGCGAATCTGCGTGCAAACCGGCCAGCGTGCGTCGCCAACCGATTGGCCATTCCCGGACTTCCTACCATGACGCAAACGACCAATAACCCGCTCCCCGGCAGCGACGCACGGGCGTCGATGGGCGCAGCCGACCGCTATCGCGCACCCGCCCTCGACAAGGGGCTCGACATTCTCGAACTCCTGTCGGAACAAAAGGAAGGGCTCACCCGCACCGAAATCACGAAGGAGCTCGGCCGCAACGCGAGCGAGATCTACCGGATGCTCGAACGTCTCGTCGCGCGCCGCTACGTGATGCGCTCGAGCGGCGGCGACCGTTACACGCTCAGCCTGAAACTGTTCGCGCTCGCGCACCGCCATCCGCCGATGAACCGGCTGATCGCCGAGGCCTTGCCGCTGATGCAGCGCTTCGCCGATGCGGCCGAACAGTCGTGCCATCTGACCGTCTACGATCGCGGCAACCTGCTCGTGATCGCACAGGTGGACGGCCCCGGCCCGTGGGGCGTGTCGGTGCGGCTCGGCTCGCGCGTCGGGCTTGCCGATACGGCGTCGGGACGCGTGATGCTGTCGTTCCAGGGTACCGAGCAGCGCGCGCACATGCTGGTCGAGCATCGCAAGGTCAAGGGTGAAACGCCGATGAACGAGCAGGAACTCGCGCACGCGTGCCAGTCCATTCGCCAGTCCGGCTACGTGCGCCAGGACAGCCGCCAGGCATACGGCGTCACCGACCTGAGCGCGCCGATCCTCGGCCCGGCCGGCCATGCGATCGCGGTGCTGACCTGCCCATACATGCGCCGGATCGACGCGCACATGGCGCCGTCCGTGGAGGTGGTCGTCGCAAGGCTGCGCGATACGGCAGGCCAGTTGTCGATGTGCCGCGCGGAGACTTGCTGATTGTTGTCGAGCGGGCGACCGGGTTGAAATTGGTCGGGCGAGCGGGCGGGCGCGGCGGGCGGTCGTTCGGTCAGCGGGTCGGGCAGGCCGGTGCGACGCCGCCCACGCGGTATGCGATGTGCGCCGGTCGCGCAGGCGTTCGTACCGGCATTCCGCAGACCGTTTCCGGATGCGCGGACGCCGCGCTACGCTAGAATAGCGGCCCTCTCAAAAACTACGGCGGCCGGCTGTCGCGGCCGTCGTATCCGATGGATGTCATGGCCAAACTTCTGAACGATCAAGAATTCCAGCGTTTCTCCGAACTTCAGCAGAAGCAGGCGAGCTTCACGATCACGTCCGAGGAAGCGGACGAGCTGCGCGACATCGTCGCGCGCGCGCAGAAGAAGCGCGACGATCGCGCCGCAGCGATGCGGGCGATCGAGAACTACATCGAGCAGTTCGACATCACGCCCGACGAACTCTTTTCGCCCGAGCAGATCGGCGACGCCGCACGTACCTACGGCCTCATCACGGCCACCAAGAAGGAACGCACGCTGCCGCCGTCGATCACGTTCAACGGCAAGCCGTACCAATGGACCAAGACGCTTCCGGACGACGTGCGCGGCGCGCTGTTCGATGCATTCACGGCCGGCGAATCGGTCAAGCGCTTCATCGCGATGCCGAAGGACATCGCGCGTTGCGCGCTGACGATCGCCCGCCTCGAGCGCGAAACCGGCGGCATCTATGCCGACGCGCACCTCGAAGAACTCGCGATTTCGCGTGAGCAGGTGAACGACGCGGCATCGAAACTCGCTGCATAAACGCTGCCGCGGGCACGGTTCATGCGTGCCCGCACCGGTGCGGACGCCGGCAACAGCCGGCGCCGCGCCAGCCGGAGCACTGCGTTCGCAAGCTCCCGAAAAGTCTCACCGAAGCGTCCCGTAAACGCTCACCCAGACATCCCGGAAAAGCTCACCTGAAGCCCCCGGAGATGCTCACCAACCCCTTCCCGAACGTTCTCACCGACGCCTCCCGGAGATGCTCACCGGGCCCTCCCGGAAAGGCTCACCAGGGCTTCCCGCAAGGGCTCACCGGCAGATCCCCGGAAAGGCTCACCGAGCGCTCCCGTATCGGCTCACTCGACAGCTCCCGGAAAAGCTCACTCGTGGCTCCCGAAAAGTCTCACCTTTGCTCTGTTTCCGATCCTGCGCATGCGAAATGCCGGCGTTCATGCGCTCGACCATGACACCCCGGAACCGGTGATACGCGGAGGTCATCGGCACACGCAACGCGCCCGCCGCGGATGCCGTGACTCGACGCGTTCGCCGTTTCCCGCCGGTCACCGAGCGACTGTCGTACCGATCCGCGCAATCGAGCGAACCAGTCGAACGATCGGCATGCCGAACGTCGACGAATTCGCTCGGCAGTGCCTGTACACCATCGACATCATGCATGCCGTACCGACTCTGCACGATGCCGCCGGACGTGCGAGCATGCTCACCCACGCGATTACGGTTGCAGCTTCATCCTGAACCCCACCACGCCGGGTTCCTCCGTCGTCGACACGGCGAAGCCGCACGCCTTCGCCAGCGAGATCATCGCGGTGTTCTCGCGCAGCGCCTCGCCGATCATCCATCCGGTGCCGCGCGAGCGTGCATAGTCGATGATGCGGGTCATCATCAGCCGCCCGAGCCCCTTGCCCTTCTGATCGGGCCGCACGGCGATCGCGAACTCCGCCGTCTCGTTGTCGGGATCGGTAACCGCACGCGCCACCGCGAGCGTGTGCGACCGGCCCGACACGTCGGTGAACGACACGATGAAAGCCATCTCGCGGTCGTAGTCGATCTGCGTCATGCGCGCGACTTGCGAATGATCGAAGCTGCGCACCGCGCCGAAGAACCGCATCCGCAGATCGTCCGGCGTCATCGCGCCGAGCAGTTCGTTGTGTGCTTCCTCGTCTTCCGGACGGATCGGACGGATCGTCACGGTCTCGCCGCGCCATTCGAGCGTCTGCTCGAGATGGCGCGGATACGGCATGATCGCGAGCCGGCTGCGCCCGGCCGCCACCGTGATGCGCGGCGCGACCACGTATGCCCGATCGGACAGCACGCGCAGCGTGACCGACATCGCGACGACTTCGCGCACGTCGCAAACGACTTGCGACAGTGCCGTCAGCGCATCGAGCGTGGGTTCGACGGGCGTGCGGCGCGCATATGGCGAACGCTCCATCACCGCGCGGGCGAGCACCGTATTCAACGGCGGCAGCCCGTACACGACGAACGGCGCCGATACGCCATCCGCCGGCGGCACGGCATAACGGAACACCGGGCCGAAGTTCGAATCGTCGTACATGTCGACCGTGACGTCGACGATTCTGGCGCCGGCCGATTCGTCGGCCGATTCGTCGGCCGGTGAATCGGCCGGCTCGCCGTGCAGGCCGAAGTGGGAGAGCCAATGCAACGCCGCTTCGCCGGCCAGTTCATGCTCGCCGGCCTCGACCATCCGTCGCGCCTCGGCCTGCGCGGACGCAACGCATTCAGCCGGCTGCGGCGGCGTGCCCTCGGGCGTCTGCATCAGCAACTGCCGCCCGAGGTTGTAGTCGACGAGCCGTGCGTATGCGCGCGCAAGCCGCTGCGGCGTGGTGTGCACGGGAATGCCGTTCGCGTGCAGCGCGTCGCGCGTCGCCGCGTCGACCGCGCCGAAGAAACACGCGAGGATGCCGCGGTACGCGTACTGCCGCGACTCGATCAGCGTACGCGCGACCGCGTCGGCCGGCGCGCTGTGAGACGTCGAATGCACGACGAACAGCGTGCCCGTTTGCGGAAACGGCGCGAGCGCCTTGATGGCGGCGCCGAAATGTTCGGGACGCGCATCGTCGCCGAGCGTCAGCGGATTGCCGGGCGCGGCCAGATGCGGCAGCGCGGCCGCGACCGCCGACGTGGCCGCCGCGGGCCAGTCGGCCAGCACGTCGCGCACCTCCGCGACCGCATCGACCGCGAGTTTCGCGACGCCTGCGTCGCTCGTCACGAGCGTCGCCGCGCCACGCGCGGTGACGCGCCCGACGCCGAGCGTCTCGATCTCGTCGAGCAGATCGTCGAGCGCATCGACACGCACCAACCCCGCGCGCTGGAACGCCGCCGTGTAAAGCGCGTCGCCGGGATCGGCGCGCCCGGTGCGCAGCGCGAGCACCGGCTTGTTGCGCGCCGCTGCCCGCGCAGCCGACATGAACTTGCGCGCGGCGCACACGGTGTCGAGTTCCAGCAGGATCGCGCGCGTGCCGGGATCGCTGGCGAGGTAGTCGAGCACGTCGCCCGCGTCGACGTCGGCTTCACGGCCCAGCGCGACGACATGCGAAAAACCGAGGCCTCGCGCATCGGCCCAGCCGAGTACCGCGTTCGTCAGCGCGTTCGATTGCGACACCCACGCGACGCCGCCCGATCGTGCCGTATAGGCCGGCGCGCCGAAATGCGCATGCCGCGCGGGCGACAGCACGCCGAGACTGCCGGGCCCGACGATTCGGAGCACGAATGGCTTCGCGGCCTTGAGCGTGCGATCGAGCGCGGCGCGATCGGCGTCGGTGCGCGCCTCGCCGACGATCACCGCGACGCGCGTGCCGATCTCGCCGAGCTTGCGCACGATGCCGGCCCACGTGACAGGCGGCGTGCAGATCACGGCGACCGACGGCGGCGCTGGCAGCCGGTCGACGTCGGCCACGACCGAGTGCCCGTTCAGCTCGCGATGCTTCGGATTGACGGGCCACACGGGCCCCTCGAACGCACCGTCGAGCACGCGCGCCCACACCATCGCGCCGATACTGCCCGCGCGCGACGATGCACCGACGACCGCGACGGACCTGGGCTGGAACAAGGCATCGAGATGGCGGACGGTCACATCGGCTCCATACGGTAACGAAAGACGACCCGACCGGCACACGGGCACGGATGGCCGTGCACCGGTCGACGCGAACTCCAAGCATAGGCGAACCCGATGCGGCTGCCTATATGCCGAACGGCCGACTGTGCGACGCGCATCAATGCCCGCAACATGGGCCGGTCGCCGACGCCTTCGCACGACGGAATGGGCGAAGGCGACACGATGCGGTCATTCGGCCGTCACTTCAAAGGTGAGGATTTACAGGAACCATGGTGAGCAAGTTCGGGAATTGCACGGCGCAATGCGCCAATGCGCGAGAGGTGAAGGCAATCGGCGATACATCAGCACCGCGGCGATCGACAACACCAATGCACGCATGCCGCGTAATTGCAGGGTTGTTTACCGGAATTCGCGGCGATATCCGGTCGAATCGCGGTGAATTCGCAAAACGGGATCCGTCAATCGCGCGGCATTGGCGTTCAATTCGCGGTTTCAAGTCGTGCTGTCGCCACCCAAAAACAAAACGGTGCGACGGCCGCATGGCCGTTCGCACCGTCAGTCAGCGCACGAAAGGTGAGGATTTTCGGGAGTCAGTCCTTGATCAGGAAACGCGCGCGGTTCTTGCCGAGCCATGCCGGCGCACGCCCGCGGCCACTCCACGTTTCGCCCGTCTTCGGATTCAGGTACTTCGGCGGCAACGGACGCTTCGGTTTCGCGGCGGCAGCAGTGCCGATCGGCCGGAAACCGAGCTCTTCCGCGGTAATGTCGAACTCCTCGATTTTCGCCCGAATGGCGGCAATCGCATCGGCAATCGCCTTTTCGCGTTCCTTGTCGATCTTTTGCTGAAGTCTTTCGAGCTGCGCTGTCAGTTGCCTGTAGGTCGCCATATTGGATGGGACTCCGTGAGTGTTATTCATGAAAAATAGCCGACTCCAAGCGAATGGAAAAGCGCTTCACCCGATTATGGTCTCCTTATCCAGGCATATCAGGATCAATAGCCGCTTTTCCTCTTGCATGCGAAGAGAAGATTTCGCACGGCGTCATCGGTCGATTGCTGGAGGACGTCGTATTCCCCATTGCAGATGGCGCGGGCATTGTCCGTGCAATTGCTCCAGTCGCTGCCGGTGCACTGCACCTGCGTAGTCGGGCGCCCGTCAGAAGTGAACAGCGGCGCCCCACCGCCGCAGCCGCCGAGCCCCGCAACCAGGGCCAACAATCCGGCCCGACGCCAATGCGTTCGAGGCCACCGACAGACCGACGCAAGCATGTGATTCATTGTTCTTTCCGTCAACCGATTTTTGAATGCCGCGAGTATGCCACGCACCGTCGTCACACGTTCAGTCCCGCGCTCGGTCCGGCGTCCGGTCCGGGCGTCCTCGCGTCTTGTACGGCACGGCCCGGTGCGGATCGTCGGTGATGCGAACGAACACCTGCTCGACGTCGGGGAGCGCGCCGAGTTCGCGCGCCAGCGCCTCCCGATCGAATGCCGGATCGGCGCACCCTTCGACATAGATGAAGCGCCGCTGCACGGTGATCCACAGGCTCGTGCCCTGCAGACGATCGGTGCCCGCGAAATGCGCTTTCGCCGCCTCGGCGATCGGCGCGTCATACATATAGGAATTCGGTTTCGTGCAGCGGTGAGCGAGCCAGCAGGTGGTCCCGCGCTCGGCGCGGTAATGCGCGTCGTCCGTCATCTCGGCACGCGTCATCCACGGGCCGAGCGGCAGCGGGCATTCCGCGAAGCCCCGCGACAACGCGACGAACGGATCGTTGTACCAGTTGCGCCGCACCGCAGGCGAATCCTCGTCGGCCGCCTGAGCGAACGAGGACGTCGCCGCCAGTATGGCCAGCCATCCGGCCATGCCGATTCGCTTCATCGTTGTCTCCTGTCAGGCACATCACCGGTGCCGTTCGTCATGTCCGGGCGCATCGGCCACCGCTTGCTACCGCTCGATCCCGAGCGCCGCGAGTTTCTTGTAGAGCGTCGCCCGGCCAATGCCGATGCGGGCGGCCGCTTCCACGACCTTCCCGTCACAGGCCGCGAGCGCGTCGATCAGGAACTGGCGCTCCCACGCGGCCAATGCATCGGCATACGAAACGACCGGCACACCGGCGGCACCCGATGCGTCGCCCGCGTCTCGGCCGAGCGGCAACGGAACAGCCCGCATGCCCGCCGGCACGCTGTCCGGCGCCACGCGCACCGGCCCGAGGAACGGCGCGAGCGCACCCGCATCGATCACCGAGCGATCCGACAGCATCAGCGCGCGCTCGAGCGTGTTGCGCAACTCGCGCACATTGCCGGGCCACGGGTACGCGCACAGCATCCGCAGCGCATCGTCGGTCAGTTCGCAGTGCGCGGCACGGCCGTGCTGCGCGGCGAGTTCCTCGAGCGTCGCATAGACGAGCGCCGCGATGTCGGACGCGCGCTCGCGCAAGGGCGGCGCGTGAATCGTCAGCACGTTGAGCCGGTAATAGAGATCCGCGCGAAAGCGGCCGGCCTCGACCAGCGCGGGCAGGTCGGCCGACGTCGCGGCGATGATCCGCACGTCGGCGCGCACGATCCGGTTCGAGCCGACCGGTTCGAACTCCTTGTCCTGCAGCACGCGCAGCAGCTTGCCCTGCAGCGGCAACGGCATGTCGCCGATCTCGTCGAGAAACAGCGTGCCGCGATCGGCCAGTTCGAACTTGCCGACGCGTCCCTTGCGGTCGGCGCCGGTATACGCGCCCGGCGCCGCGCCGAAGAATTCGGTTTCGAGCAGCGTGTCGGGAATCGCCGCGACGTTGACAGTCACGAGCGGCTGGAGCGCGCGCGCCGACGCCGCGTGGATCGCATGCGCGAGCAGTTCCTTGCCGGTCCCCGTCTCGCCGAGCAGCAGCACCGGCGAATCGACCTGTGCCGCGCGCCGCGCCTGCCGCTTGGTTTCGAGGCTTGCGGCGCTCGTGCCGACGAAGCTCGCGAACGTGTATTTCGCGCGGCGCGCCTGCGCGAGCGAACGCTGTGTCGCGATCAGTTGCTGCTGAAGCTGCGCGTAACGGGAAAAGATCGGCGTGAGCGTCTTCAACTGGTCGAACAGCGCGAAGCCGATCGCGCCGACCGTCTCGCCCGCCTCGTTCTTCAACGGCAGGCGCGTGACGACGAGCGGCTCGCGGCCCGTCTCCATGATGTCGAGCAGGATCGGCTGTCCGGTCGACACGACCTCGCGCATCAGGCTGTTCGGAATCACCGCCTCGCAGTCGAGGCCGACTGCCTGCTGCGGATCGGCGAACCCGAAGCGCGCCGCATAACGCTCGTTCATCCACACGACGCGCGCGTCGCGATCGACGACCACCGTGCCCGCACTCGAATCCTCGAAGGTCCGAAACAGCGACTCGGCGGCGCGCAGCAGCACGTCGCCGTAATTGACGGGCAGGCGCGCCCAGTCGTTCATCATCGTGTCGTCGTCTCCGCATATGCTTGGCCGGATGTCTCCGGAACGGGACGCAGTATCTCATTTTGGAGACACGCCGGAATGCCTTGTCCGGGAAAGCCCTGCCCGATTCGATGGGCTGTCCCGACGGCCAAAGCGTCTCCGGATGGAGACGATTTATGTAGAATCTTCAGACATTGGCCGGCGCGGGCCCGCCGGCCTGCCCCGGACCCATGTCCGGCGGCGCAATGCGGCCGATGGCACGAAATCTGCAGGAACCTGGGCCGGTCCGCGGCGCGCTCCGCGATCGAACAACAACCAAAGCCATTCCAAGCTATTAGGAGACTCCCTTGTCTTTCGTGATCGTCCTCGCCGCGCTGGCGTTCCTGATGTTCGCCGCGTATCGCGGCTACAGCGTGATCCTGTTCGCGCCGATCGCCGCGCTCGGCGCAGTCCTGCTGATCGAACCCGCCGCCGTCGCACCGGTCTTCTCCGGCATCTTCATGGAGAAGATGGTCGGCTTCGTCAAACTGTATTTCCCGGTATTCATGCTCGGCGCCGTGTTCGGCAAGGTGATCGAACTGTCCGGGTTCTCCGAGTCGATCGTGCACGCCGCGATCCGCTACATCGGCCGCTCGCGCGCGAATGCGGTGATCGTCGCGGTGTGCGCGCTGCTCACCTATGGCGGCGTGTCGCTGTTCGTCGTGGTGTTCGCGGTGTACCCGTTCGCGGCCGAGCTCTATCGCCAGAGCAACATTCCGAAGCGGCTGATGCCCGGCGCGATCGCGCTCGGCGCGTTCTCGTTCACGATGGATTCGCTGCCCGGCACGCCGCAGATCCAGAACATCATCCCGACCACGTTCTTCAAGACGACCGCCTGGGCCGCACCCGCACTCGGCACGATCGGCTCGCTGTTCATCATCGTCGTCGGCCTCGCGTACCTGGAATGGCGCCGCCGTTCGGCGATGGCGAAGGGCGAAGGCTACGGCACGTCGCTCGTCAACGAGCCGGAGCGCGTCGAAGCGACGGCACTGCCGAATCCGGCGCTGGCGATCCTGCCGCTGCTCCTCGTCGGCGCGTCGAACTTCACGTTCACGAAGCTGATTCCGCAGTGGTACGGCGCTGCGTCGTACACGGTCGCGCCGGACGTGCTGCCCGGCGTGCACACGCCGGTCACGACGTCGATCAAGACCGTCGTCGCGATCTGGTCGGTCGAGGCCGCGCTGCTGCTCGGCATCGTGCTGGTCGTCCTGACCGCGTTCAAGCGCGTCAGCGACCGCTTCGCGGCCGGTTCGAAGGCCGCCGTCGGCGGTGCGCTGCTCGCCGCGATGAATACCGCGTCGGAATACGGTTTCGGTGGCGTGATCGCCGCGCTGCCGGGCTTCCTCGTCGTCAGCGACGCGCTGAAGAGCATTCCGAACCCGCTCGTGAACGCGGCCGTGTCGGTCAGCTCGCTCGCAGGCATCACCGGGTCGGCGTCGGGCGGCATGAGCATCGCGCTCGCCGCGATGTCGGACCTGTTCATCAAGGGCGCGCAGGCCGCCAACATTCCGATGGAGGTGCTGCACCGGGTCGTCGCGATGGCCAGCGGCGGCATGGACACGCTGCCGCACAACGGCGCCGTCATCACGCTGCTCGCGGTCACGGGCCTCACGCACCGCGAGTCGTATCGCGACATCTTCGCGGTCACCGTGATCAAGACGCTCGCGGTGTTCTTCGTGATCGCCGTGTACTACACGACGGGCCTCGTGTAAGCCGCCGCATCGGGCGGCGTTCCGAGCGCCGCCCAACCCTGCCGGCCGCATCGACGCGGCCGGCGCGCCTTCCTCCCTCCGCGTGTTCCCGGCTGTTCGACCGGCCGGCATTGCCGCAGCGGCACCACGGCGCGATGCTTGTCGCGACGCGCCGCACCTTCCCGATACCTCCGCTTGCAAACCAGCACGGATCGCCGGGATTCCCATCCGACACTTCGTCCCCGACCGACCGGAATCGCTCGACGCCACATTGCGGTGCAGACCGGACGGCCTGTCGCCCGTCACGTGCCGCCATCCGGGCCGTCCGCTCCACCGTTCATTGTTTCCGGCAGCAGAACACTGCGTTGGGAGCGATCGCATTTTTCCCGCGCGTGGTCGGGCCTACACTGCTTTCAACCGCCGCCGCTTCGTCAAACGAAGTCCGGCCGCCCAGCTGGAAACATGGAGGTCACGATCATGAAGCGCCTGATTCACGCAGTTGCCGTTGCCCTGGCTATATCCGCCCCGCTCGCCGCGCAAGCGCAGTCGAACCCGCCGCTCACGCGCGCGCAGGTCCGCGCCGAAGTGAAGGCGCTCAAGCAGGCCGGCTTCCAGCCGAGCGACTGGTTCTATCCGGCCAGCATCGTTTCCGCCGAAGCGAAGATCGCCCGCCAGCAAGGTGCCGGATATGACAACGACCGCGGTGCATCACCGGAGTCGGCCCGGTAATCGCCGCAACGACGCGGCCGCCCCGCCCGACCGCTCCGTCGCGAGCCGTCACGCCTTCACCGGCTCGATCAGTTTCGCGCATGGCGCTGCCTGCGGGTCGCCCGCCGGCAGCTTCGCGCACACTCCGTCGAACTGCTTCACGACCGACCTGACCGACGCATCGTGCGCGCCGCCGCCGCGCCAGCGATTCAGCTGCGTGACGACCTTGGTCAGCGCACGCAGGTTCGCCCCATAAAACGCATCCTTGGTCTTGCCGGCCTGCGCGAGCACGCTCGCGGCGATCGCTTCGATCCGTGCAGAATCGTCCGGCGCCAGCGCGACCGCATTCGCGAAATAGGTCGCGCCCCAGCGCAGCTTGGTCGCCGGTCCGCTCGCCGAGTCGTATGCCTTGCGGTACCAGTCGAGCGCCGCGGCCTTGTCGCCGCGCGCCTTCGCATTCGCGGCCAACCCCGACATGAAGTAGTACGGCGTCGCCGAACGCGGCAACTCGGCCTTCAGCAAGACGTCGGATTCGTCGTACAGCCCAGCGTCGGTCAGCGTGTCCGCCGCTTCGCTGACGAGCGCCTGCCGCTCGTACGCGTTCGCGGCGCCCTGCACCGATGCGGCAATCTGCTTGCGCGCGGTATCGACCAGCGCCGGCGCGGCGAGCGGCGCGCCGGCGTGCGCGTCGTTGCGCGCGAGCAGCACGCGGCCGTGCAGCGCCATCAGCCGGTCGATCGACGACAGCGTCGAATCGGTCGACAGGCGGGCGAGCGCCGTGTCGTACGCGTCGCGCAGCGTCGTGCGCTGCGCGGCGTCGCCGCCGAGGTATGCGACCACGCGCGCGGGCGCCGCGACCAGCACGTCCGAATCCGCCCGCGCCAGCGCCGGTTCGCGCAGCACCGCGCGCAGCGCGTCGGCGAGCGCCGCCTTGTCGAGCGCGCCGGCCTGTGCGGGATCGTCAGATGCCGCCACCACCGCCGACTTCAGCGCGAAGCGCGCGGCGTCCGCCTTCGCGCCGGCGGCACGCGCACGTTGCGACAGCGTCTGCAGCGTCAGCGCGACACGATCGGCCGGCACCGGCAGCGCGCCGTCGGTGTCCCAGGAATAGTCGGCCAGCAGATGCCATTCGGCCCGCGTCAGCGCCGCGCCGTTGTTCAGCGCGGTCGAGAGCGTCTGCCGCACCGGATGCGCGGCCGTCATCCCGAGCGACAGCGCCTGCATGTAGCGCTCGAGATCGGCCTCGCCCGGCAGCCGCGTCACTTCGGTGCCGTCCGGACGGAACAGGATCATCGTCGGATAGCCGTGCACCTTGAAGCGCTCGCCGAGCTTCTGCGCGCTTTCGGTATCGCCGTCGAGATACACGGGCACGAAGAACGACGAGCGAGCCTTGAATGCCTGCTGGCTGAAGATCGTCGACTTCACCTGGTTGCACGACGGGCACCATACGGCACCCCAGTACAGCAGCAGCGGCTTGCCGGTGCGCTTCGCGAGCGCGAACGCGGCATCGACGTCGCCCTGCTGCCAAGCGATGCCGGGCGGCAGATGCGCGCCGCCGCTCGACGGGCCCGATACGGGAGCGCCCTGCGGCGCGTTGGTGGCAAACGCCGCACCCGCGGCGGCGAACAGGCAGGCTGCAGTCAGGTTACGGAGGACGGTTTTCATCAAGGCGGGTTCCGTTGAAAGAGACGGTTGCGGATAGCGGCGTCGCGCGACGGCGGAACCGGTACGCTGCGATGGCCGGCCCTTGCGCACGAAACGGCGAAGCGAAAACACGACGAAGCGATGCAACAACGAAGGGCATCGACGGATGGCACGACGCATGCCGGCATCGGCCGTGGGCATCGCGTAGGGATCACGCAGGCATCGATGCGAAAGGCCCAGACCGGCCGCTGCATGCGCACACCGCGCAGCCGTACCAACCGCGACAACCACGGCGACCGGCAAATCATTTGACGATACGATTCTCGCCGCCGGTTGAAAACGAACGAATTCTCGAATGGATATGAAGCGTGACGTCGCCGACGTGCGCGCCTGGGCGGTCGACGCGACCACTCACTGCGCTGCATGCGGCGCTGCATTGACTGCCGTCGGTCGCTGCACGCGATCGGGTACACGGAGGCAGGCACGACAAGGCGCACGGCATGGCCAATACATGCACATGCCGCGGCCGATGCAACGACGCGCCGGCCCGCACGCGCTTCAGCACGCGTCCATCACTGCCGCCCCTTGATCCGCGCCATCTGAAACACCGATGCATACGCACCGTCGCGCAGCGCATAGTCCGGCGCCTCGCCTTCTATCCGGAAGCCGTGCTTTTCGTACAGTGCGATCGCCGCCGGATTGTCGATGAAACCGACAGCGACGCCAGCTTCTCCCGCCGCATGGCCGGCCGCGTCGAAACGGGCCGCCACTCGGTCAGCGACCCGGCGATGGGCCTCGCCGACCGCTTCTGACGGCACCCGCGCCTCCCGGCCGCGCACCGGCCGGGCGCCGGGCGCGGATCGGTCCGATCCGGCCAAAACGCCCGCCCGGCGCGGCTCAAACATCAGAAGGATGGCCGGTGCAGCCCTCATTCAGGGACCACGAAAATGCTCCGTGTTGTGGCCCATTCGCGTTAAACTTCGTCAAGCTGCATTCAACAACGACATCTTCGCCAACCTGGCACACACGATACGAGGATAGGTTCGATGCGCACTACCGGCTCATCCGGGGCAATGACCCTGCTCACCGAACATGACCCGGCCGACGGCCGCGAACTGCGCTCGCTCCGGCTCGAATCGACCGACGACGGCAAGAGCGTGCTGCTGATCGACATCGACGAGCGCAAGCCCGGCATTCACCGCGAGGTTCGCTACGAGATCACGCCGGCCGAGCTGATCGCGGCGATCCGCTCGCACGGCGCCGAACTGCCTGGCGAAAACCACGGCGCCGCCTCGCTCGTCCGCACCCCTACCCCTTCGTGATGTCGACCGGTGAGCCGCGCACAACGCACCGGCTCACCGATCCGCCCGCATCACCCTGCCGCCGTCAGGCGCTTTGCGTCATTCCCCGCCGTCCGCTTGAAAATGGCCGATAATCGGCCCATCTTCGTACCTTCCACACGCGCTTCCTTTTCGGCCAGCCGTCATGCTCCGTGACCTCGTCGCCCAATACGGGCCGCTTCTCGTCTTCGCCAACGTGCTCGCGGCGGCCATCGGCCTGCCCGTACCGGCGATGCCGACGCTCGTGCTGTTCGGCGCGATGGCCGCGATGAATCCGGCGATGATCGGCTCGCAGCTCCTGACGGTGCTGGCGCTGTCGGTGCTCGGCGCGCTGATCGGCGACACCGTGTGGTACGTCGCCGGGCGGCGCTACGGCGGCACGACGCTGAAGACGATCTGCCGGCTGTCGCTGTCGCGCGACACCTGCGTGAAGAAGACCGAACGATTCTTCGGCCGCTACGGCGTGCGCGTGCTCGCGGTCGCCCGCTTCATTCCCGGGCTGTCGCTCGTGTCGGTGCCGATGGCCGGCGCACTCGGCACGCGCTATCGCACGTTCGCCGGCTACGACGCGCTCGGCGCCGCGCTGTGGACGATCGTCGGCCTCCTCGCGGGGCTCGTGTTCTATCGGCAGATCGACTGGCTGTTCGCCGGCGCGAGCCGGCTCGGCCGCGCGGTACTGCTGGTGATCGTCGCACTGCTGGCCGTCTACGCGGCCGTGCGCTGGATGCGCCGCCGCGCGCTGATCCGCCAGCTCGCGACTGCGCGGATCGGCGTCGACGAGCTCGAAGAACTGCTGCGCGATGCGGCCGCGCCGGTGGTGCTCGACGTGCGTTCGCCCGAACACCGCAAGCTCGACCCGTTCACGATTCCCGGCGCGCAGTTCGCGGACGAACGGCACATCGAGGACATCGTCGCGCGCTATCCGTTCTCACAGAAGTTCGTCGTGTATTGCTCGTGCCCGAACGAAGTGACGGCCGCGCTGATGGCCAAGCGCCTGCTCGACGCAGGCTTCACCGATGCGCTGCCGCTGCGCGGCGGCCTCGACGCCTGGCGCGACACGGGCCGCCAGCTCACGTCGCTGGTGGAGGACATGCCCGCCGCGAACGATCCGGTGGCGGGGTTGCACAAGCCGGCCTGATCGAACGGGTCGCAGGCCGGCCGCGCGAGACGAAAACGACTGAAGGGGACGTTGCGTCCCCCCTTCGATCAGAACGCGTGCAGCGGCACGTTCACGACCAGGCGGTACTCCTTGTTGGTCGCGTCCGCGGTGTGCGTGGAACCGGTGTGCCACATCGCGATGAACGTGACCTTCGTGTCCTTCAGCTTGCCGCTCTGGAACGTGTACGACGGGATGAAGCCGAACTCGTGGTGACGGCCCTGCACCGGCGCGCCGTTGCTCCAGTAGATGCTCGACTTGCTCGGATCGTTCGCAGCCCCTGCGCTGCCGTCCGCGCCCCAGCCCGTCACGCCCCAGACCATCGCCTTGAAGCCCGGCAGGCCCGCTTCCTTGCCGTAGAACGTGTAACGCAGCTGCAGCGACTTTTCGTGCGGCGCGTTGTAGTCGACGTCCATCGAGTTGGTCAGGAAGATGCCGTTCGTTTCGTTCAGGTAGTCGAAGAACTGGTCGCCGAGCACCTGCTGATAACCGAGCAGCAGTTCGTGCGGGCCGTGCTGCGCAGCCACCGACAGGCTGTACGCGTTGTTGTTGATCTTGCCCTGCAGCGCGTCGCCCGTGTCGTGCGTCGAGTAAACGTTACCAAAGCCGGTCCACTTGATCGACTTCGTATCGCCGATGCTGTGCTTCACCGACGCGTAGTACTGGTGCCACACGTCGTCGGCCTGGTTGGCGTACAGCGCGACTTCGCCGTCCGGCGAATAGTCCCACGTGCCGCCGACGTAGGTCAGGCGATTGATGCGCGTGCCACCGTATTGCGTCGTGAGGTTGGTGAGCGTCGTGTGGCCGCGCGCATCGGTCTTCGTGAAGCTGCCGGCCTCGAGCATCACGTTCTTGAATTCGTTGCTGACGATCGTCGCGCCGAGGAACGTCGGCGGCAGCGCGCGGTTGTCGTGCTGTTCCATGAACGGGTTGTCGACGGCCTGCAGCCCGTACTTGACCACCGTGTTCGAGATGCGCGCCTTCACGTCGTAGATGCCCGGATAGGCCCATGCGAGCTGGTTCGAACCGCCGCCGCCCTTCGCGATGTGCACCATGCTGCCCGCGCCGGCACCGCCGTCGAGCTTCAGCGCCGCATACAACGACGCGTCGAAGCCGATGCCGATCAGGCCGGTCGTGTAGCCCGACTCGAAGTTCGCCATCGCGCCCTGGACCCACGCGTGACGGTGCGGGCCGCCCTTGTTGTCGAGCGTGTCCGCATAGTTGCGGAACAGGAAATTCAGGTGGCTGTCGGCAATGAAGCCGTTCGACTTCGACTGTGCCGAAGGCTCGTCGGGCGGCGTGACGGCCTGGGTCGCCTCGGCGTTGATAATGGCGTTCGGGGTCGTTGCCTGCGCAACCGACGTGCCTGCGCCGGCGGACGGCGCCGCCTGCGCGACCGTCAGCGGTGCGGGGGCCGCGTCGTCGGCGTACGCCACGCCGCTCAGCGATACGCCGGCAAGCGCCGGCAAGCCCCATGCAAGCAGCATCTTCGATGCCGTCCCGATCGTCTTTTGCTTGTTCATCGTCATTCTCGTCTTGTGTTGATGTCGTCCACGCCGGTTGCGATCCGCTTCCAGCCCCCCGGCGAGCCCGGTTAAGGACGCGCCTTTACCCGCGGCGCGAAGATCATTCGCGCCGCACCCTACCCCTGTTGACCTGCCTGGTTATGTTTGCTGCGTCACTTCACGCCGCCACGCCCGCCCGGATGCACGCGACACGCGCCGGCGAGCCCTGCCGCACTTCCGGCAACGGAACGTCCTGCGCGCACGCGTCGATCGCGACCGGGCAGCGCGTGCGGAACGCGCAGCCGGACGGCGGGTTGAGCGGCGACGGCATCTCGCCCGCCAGCAGCATCGGACGGCGAGCACGCTCGCGCGCCGGCTCCGGCGTCGGCGCCGCATCGAGCAGCGCCTTCGTGTACGGGTGCTGCGGCACGCCGTACACGTCATGCCGCGTGCCGAACTCCATCACGCGGCCGAGATACATCACGAGCACTCGCTGGCTGATGGCCTTCACCACCGCCAGGTCGTGCGCGACGAAAAGATAGGACAACGACAGTTCGCGTTGCAGGTCGCGCAGCAGGTTCACGATCTGCGCCTGGATCGATACGTCGAGTGCCGATACGGGCTCGTCGCAGATCACGAGCTTCGGCTCGCCGATCAGCGCGCGCGCGATGCCGACGCGCTGGCACTGTCCGCCGGAAAACTCGTGCGGATAGCGCAGCAGGTGATGCGCGTTCAGGCCGACACGTTCGAGCATCGTGACCACGCGGCGCCGCACTTCGGCGCGGCCGAGGCCCGCGTGGTGCGTGACGAGCGGCTCCGCGACGATTTGTTCGATCGTCATGCGCGGATCGAGCGACGCGAGCGGATCCTGGAAGATCATCTGCACTTCGCGGCGCATCGCGGTGCCGCGCAGGTGATCGGGCGCGACGGCTTCGCCGCGCCAGCGCACCGTGCCGGCCGTCATCGGCACGAGGCCGATCAGCGCGCGCGCAAGCGTCGACTTCCCGCAGCCCGACTCGCCGACGAGTCCGACCGTCTCGCCGCGCTTCACGTCGAACGACACGCCGTCGACCGCGCGCAGCGTGCCCTTCGGCGACCACGGATAGCCGCCGAGCGGCACGCGGAAATGCACCTTCAGATCGTCGACGGACAGCAGCGTATCGCTCGTCGTGCCCGTCGCGCCGGCATTGCGGCGTTCATCGACGCTCATCGCAGACCTCCCGTCAGATCGGCCAGCGGCCGGTGGCACGCGCGCACCGCGCCCGCCGCGCCATAGGTTTCGAGCGCGGGGCGTGCGGTACCGCAGCGCGCCTCCGCATACGTGCAGCGTTTCGCGAACGCGCAGCCGGCCGGCGCGGTGCCGGGCATCGGCGGATTGCCGGGAATCGCGACGAGCGGCGCGTCGTCGGCGTCGGTCAGGCGCGGCAGCGCGTTGAGCAGGCCGATCGTGTACGGATGCGACGGCGCCGCGAAGATCGAGTCGGCCGGCGCGTATTCGACGGTGCGGCCCGCATACATGACCATCACGTCGTCCGCGAGGCCCGCGACCACGCCCATGTCGTGCGTGATCAGCACGATCGCGGTGCCGCGCTCGCGGTTCAGCTCGCGCAGCAGGTCGATGATCTGCGCCTGCACGGTCACGTCGAGCGCGGTGGTCGGCTCGTCGGCGATCAGGATTTCCGGCTCGGACAGGAGCGCCATCGCGATCATCACGCGCTGGCGCATGCCGCCGGAAAACTCGTGCGGATACATGCGGATGCGGCGCGCGGCGTCGGGAATGCGCACCGACTCGAGCGCCTCGATCGCGCGCTTCGTCGCTTCCTTGCGCGACAGCTTGCGATGCAGCTGCAGCGTCTCGGTCATCTGCCGCTCGATCGTCAGGAACGGATTGAGCGACGTCATCGGATCCTGGAAGATCATCGCGATCCGGTCGCCGCGCACCGCGTTCAGCGCGCGCGTATCCATCTCGAGCAGGTTGTCGCCGCGATAGCGCGCGGCGCCCGTCGTCGCGCCGTTGCCGGCCAGCAGGCCGAGCAGCGCCATCACGGTCTGGCTCTTGCCCGAGCCCGATTCGCCGACGATGCCGAGCGTCTTGCCGGCTTCGAGCGAGAACGACACGCCGCTCACGGCGTCGATCGGCGGCGCGTCCTTGCGCGAGAAGCGCACGCCGAGGTTTTCTACTTCCAACAGAACAGCCATCTTCAGCGATCCTTCGGGTCGAGCGCGTCACGCAGGCCGTCGCCAACGAAGTTCACGCAGTAGAGCGTCACGCACAGCATGACGGCCGGTGCCAGCAGCAGCCACGGCATCGATTCCAGTTTCTGCGCGCCGTCCTGGATCAGCACGCCCCAGCTCGTCATCGGTTCCTGCACGCCGAGGCCGAGGAACGACAGCACCGATTCGGTCAGCACGATGTTCGGCACCGACACGGTCGCGTACACGACGACCACGCCGAGCAGGTTCGGCACGACGTGGCGCAGCACGATCGACGCCGGCGACACGCCGATCGCGCGCGCCGCGTCGACGAACTCGCGATTGCGCAGCGACAGCGTCTGGCCGCGCACGACGCGCGCCATGTCGATCCACGAGAACGCGCTGATGGTCAGCACGACCAGCATGAACGAGCGGCCGAACAGGGTCATCATCAGGATCGCGATCAGCAGGTACGGGATCGCGTACATCATGTCGACGACGCGCATCATCGCGGAGTCGACCCGCCCGCCCGCGAAGCCGGCGGTCGCGCCCCACGCCACGCCGAACAGGCCGGACACCAGCGTGCCGAGCAGGCCGACCTCGATCGACACGCGGCCGCCGATCAGCGTGCGCACGAGCAGGTCGCGGCCGAGCTCGTCGGTGCCGAACCAGTGCTGGTTCGCGAGCGTCGGTGCGAGGCTGATCGAGCCCCAGTCGCTCGCGGCGGGATCGGCCGCGAGCAGCCACGGACCGACGAAACATGCGAGCGTGATCAGCGCGAGCAGCACGAGGCTGAACACGGCCGCGCGGTTGTGAAGGAAGCGCGCGAACGCTAGCGCGAGCGGCGAGCGCGAACGCGGCGGCGAGTCGGTCTGCACAGGCAGACTGACGACGGGAGTAGTCGGAGTCATCGCAGTGCCTCGCTCAATAACGGATGCGCGGATCGAGCCATGCGTACGCGAGGTCGACCAGCAGGTTGAACAGCACGGCACAGACGGTCGTCAGCACGACGAGGCCGAGCACCAGCGTGTAGTCGCGGTTGATCGCGCCGTTCACGACGAGCTGCCCGAGCCCCGGCAGCGCGAACACCGATTCGGTGACGACGGCCGCCGTGATCGACGTGATGCAGACCGTGCCGAACAGCGACACGACCGGCATCAGCGCGGGCTTGAGCGCGTGGCGCAGCACGATCGTCGAGCCCGGCAGGCCCTTCGCGCGCGCGGTGCGGATGAAGTTGCTCGACAGCGTCTCGATCATCGAGCCGCGCATCACGCGCGCGAGCAGCGATACGTTGATGAAGGTCAGCAGCACGATCGGCAGCAGCCTGTACTGCCAGCCGCCGTCGCCCCAGCCGCCGGCCGGCAGCCAGCCGTTGCCGGCCGAGGTCTTCAGCAGGATCGCGAAGATCCACACCAGCACCGGGCCGAGCACGAACGGCGGCACGACGTTGCCGAAGTTGCCGATCAGCATCACGAAGCGGTCGATCACGCTGTCGCGGCGCACGGCCGCGACGGTGCCGAGCAGCACGCCGAACCCGATCGAGAGCGGGATCGAGATGCCGCCCACGCCGAGACTCACGGGCAGCGCCTTCTTCACGAGATCGTTCACCGACCAGTCGACGTAGCGGAACGACGGGCCGAGATCGCCGTGCAGCAGCGAACCGAGATACAGCAGGTACTGCTTCCACAGCGGCTCGTCGAGGTGGTACTTCGCGTTCAGGTTCGCGAGCGTCGCCGCGGACAGCTGCTTCTCCGTATCGAACGGACCGCCGGGCGTGAAGTGCAGCAGCAGGTAGCAGACGGTGATGACGGCGAGAATCGTCGGCACCGCCCACAACGTGCGTCTCAATGCGTAGGCCAGCATGATCGCTCCGCTCAGTGCTTGATCAGGTACATGTCCTGCGAAGCACGCATGTCGATCACGTTCTTCAGCGAGTAGCCGCCCACGTAGGGCTTCACGAGACGGTCGGCCGAGTACTGGAACAGCGGCACCATCGGCGTGTCGTTCATCGCCGCGTCGTGCGCCTGCGTGAGCAGCGTGGCGCGCGCCTTGTCGTCGAGCTTCTGGTTGCCTTCGTCGACGAGCGTGTCGGCCTGCTTGTTGCAGTAGCCGACGGTATTCTGCGAGCTGCCGCAGCGGATCAGGTCGAAGAAGGTCATCGCGTCGTTGTAGTCGGCGAACCAGCCGTCGCGCGCGATCTGCACCTTGCCGTCATGCCGCTCCTTCATCAGCACCTTGAACTCGACGTTCTCGAGCTTCGTGTCGATGCCGAGCTTCGTGCGCCATTCCGATGCGGTGAACAGCGCGACCTTCTTGTGCAGGTCGTTGGTGTTGTACGTGAGCGTGAACGACAGCGGCTTCGCATCGGAGAAGCCGGCCTGCTTCAGCAGGTCCTTCGCGGTCGCGACGCGCTTGGCCATCGGCCACGACGCCCATTCCGGCGTGAACGGGTGCACGCCCTTCGTGCCGTTCGGCATCAGGCCGTACATCGGCTTCTCGCCGGCCTGCGTGAGCTTCGACGTCAGCACGTCGCGATCGATCACCATCGACAGCGCCTGGCGCACGCGCTTGTCCTTCAGCGCCGCGTCGCTGTTGTTCAGGTAGTAGTAGTAGGTCGCGAGCTGCAGGCCCGGGCGCAGTTCGCCGCCGAACTGCTTGCTGACCTGCTGGAAGATGCCCGACGGGATCGAGTAGCTGTAGTCGATCTGGCCGGCCTGGTACATGCGCATCGCCGTTTCGTCGCTTTCGATCGGCAGGTACGTGACCTTGTTGATCACGACCTTCGGCGCGTTCCAGTACTTCGCGTCCTTCGAGATCACGATGCGGTTGTTCGGCTGCCAGTCGACGAGCTGGTACGCGCCGTTGCTGACGATGTTGCCGGGACGCGTCCATGCGTCGCCGAACTTCGCGACGGTGTCCTTGTTCACCGGCGCGAGCGGCACCATCGCGGTCAGTTCGGGGAAGAACGCGACCGGCACGTCGGTCGTCACTTCCAGCGTGTACGGGTCGACTGCGCGCACGCCGAGCGTCGTCGGCGCGGCCTTGCCGGCGATGATGTCCTTCGAGTTCTTCACGAACTCGACGAGGATCGTGTACTTCGAGCCCGTCTTCGGGTCGACGAGGCGCTGCCACGAGTAGACGAAATCGGCGGCCGTCACGGGCTGGCCGTTGCTCCACTTCGCATCGTGGCGCAGCTTGAAGATCCAGGTCTGCGGCGTCTTGCGCTCCCACGACTGCGCGACACCCGGCACGACCTGGCCGGCCGCGTCGATGCGGGCAAGCCCTTCGAACAGGTCGAGGCCGATCGTGTTGCCGGTCCACGATTCGATGTGCGCCGGGTCGAGCGACTCGACTTCGGCGGGCACCTGGCGCGTCAGGTCCTGTTGAGGAGCGAGCGTGACGTTCGACGGAACGGTAACGGCGTGGGCGACGGGCGTCGTCAGGGCGAGCGCGGCCAGCACGGCCGACATGGCATGCAAGGATTTCATCGTGGCAGTCTTGAGAAAGTTGTTCGGCGAGCGATGCGCGGCGGATGCCGCGGTTACGCGTGAGACGCTGACGGGTACAGCGATTGAGGAGGCCCGTGATTCTCGTATTGCATCTTAGTATTCCTTACGTTTCTTTCGACAGGCATTCCGTCTTGGAAACGAAGGAATACCTGTGCGTTAGAACAGCCGCGGCGTACCGACCCAGACCACCACCGACTCGACCTTCGCGGTGTTGACCCAGCTGTGCGGGACCGTCGACTGATAGTGCGAACTGTCACCGGCCTGCAGGACGAACGTCTTGCCTTCCAGCGTCAGCGACACTTCCCCTTCAATCACATACAGGAATTCCTCTCCTGCATGGGTCGTCACCTCCGACCGCTTCTGCCCCGGCGGCATCCGCACGAGGATCGCCTCGAGCTGACGCCCTTCGGTCACGTTGGTCAGCCTCGCGAACAGGTTCGCCGAATCGGCGAATCCGAAGAAGCGCAACTGATCGCCTCTGCAGACCGAGCGTTCCTCGCTCGGCGTATCCACGAAGTACTGCACCGTCACGCCGAGCGCTTGTGCGATACCGGCCAGCGACGTCAGTGACGGCGACGCGAGCCCGCGTTCGACTTGAGACAGAAACGGCTTCGAAATCCCCGCGGCGGTAGCGGTGTCGTCGAGCGTGCGCTTGAGTCGTTGGCGCAACGCGCGAATCTTGCTGCCGAGTGCGGCAGCGTCTGCCGCTCGCGAGTTTTCAGTGGGGGGAACCATAGCAGGCCGAAAAGTGGTCGTCAAAAAATGTTTGATGGAAAGTAACTAAGTTAATACGAGATAGCTTAATCTTCGGGTTCGCACACGTCTTCGGTGTTGAGCCCGGTGCACTAAACAGGGCACGAAGCGGGCGAAACGACGCGCTATCTTGCCAGACTCGCCGGCTTCACAGGCAAGCTGCAAGCGGCTCTCCGGGAATTTTCGGAGAACGGGCGCGAAGCTTACAAATAGATGATGAGACAAATTTTCCTGAAAGCTGCTGCCATATCGGGAGTTTCCCTGAGTGGCGCGGACCTGACGCACCGGACCGGCAAACGTTACCACTCGCGTGCCGGTCGGGGCCTCGCACCGCCTTATCGGGCGGAGTCCGACCCCGGCCCGGGCTAACCCGCCCGACTGCTCCATCGCCGACGCAAAGCCTACCCGGCCACCGTGCTCCGGCGCCAGTTCGACCCCAAGGCGACGCGCGATCCGCGCCGTCCGTTTCAAACGAGATTGATGATGCACGCACCTGTTTCACAGACCCGTTCGTTTACGACGGTCTTCCTCATCGAAATGTGGGAGCGCTTCGGCTACTACGGTATGGCCGCGCTCCTGGTCCTCTTCATGGTCGACCGGCTCGGTTTCACCGACAGCCATGCGAACCTGACCTGGGGCGCGTTCACCGCGCTCGTCTACGCGTCGCCGTCGATCGGCGGCTGGATCGGCGACAAGGTGCTCGGCGCACGTCGCACGATGATCATCGGCGCGGCCGTGCTGTGCGCCGGCTACCTGATGCTGGCGATCCCGAACGACGCGCTGGCGTACATGTACGCATCGCTCGGCGTGATCGTCGTCGGCAACGGCCTGTTCAAGGCCAACGCGGCGAACCTCGTGCGCCGCATCTACGAAGGCGACGATGCGCGCATCGACAGCGCGTTCACGATCTACTACATGGCGGTCAACATCGGCTCGACCGTGTCGATGCTCGCGACGCCGTGGATCAAGGATCACTGGGGCTGGCACACCGCGTTCGCGGTCTGCTGCGCCGGCATGCTGCTCGCGATCCTGAACTTCATGCTGATGCACCGCACGCTCGCGCACATCGGCTCGCAGCCCGACGACGAACCGATCCGCTGGAAGCGCCTCGGCGGCGTGGCGGCAGGCGGCGTTGCGCTCGCGCTGGTCACGCTGTACGTGCTGCAGCACAAGCAGCTCGCAGTCGCGAGCGTATGGACGGCGGCGTTCGCGATCCTCGCGATCTTCGCGTACATGATCGCGAAGTCGGAGCGTTCGGAACGCGCGGGCCTGATCGCGGCGCTCGTGCTGATCGGCCAGGTGATCCTGTTCTTCATCTTCTACGTGCAGATGTCGACGTCGCTCACGCTGTTCGCGCTGCGCAACGTCGATCCGCGCTTCATCCTGTTCGGCACGACGCTGTTCACGTGGAGCGCCGCGCAGTTCCAGGCGCTGAACCCGATCTGGATCATGATGCTGAGCCCGGTGCTCGTGTGGGTCTACAACGCGTTCTCGAAGAGCGGCCGTGACCTGCCGGTCGCCGCGAAGTATGCGTTCGGCTTCGGCGCGGTAGCCGCCGGCTACCTGGTGTTCACGATCAGCGGCCGCTACGCGGTGGACGGCCGCGTGTCGTCGTGGTTCATGGTGTGGGGCTACGGCCTCTACTCGCTCGGCGAACTGCTGGTGAGCGGCCTCGGCCTCGCGATGATCGCCCGCTACGTGCCGGCGCGCATGAGCGGCTTCATGATGGGCGCGTATTTCGTCGCGACGGGTGTGTCGCAGTATCTGGGCAGCGTCGTCGCGAACTTCGCGCAGATGCCGTCGCACGACCTGCCGGCCACCGAATCGCTGCCGCTGTACCTGTCGCTGTTCGAGAAGCTCGGCTGGCTCGCCGCGATCGGCATGCTGCTCGCCCTGCTGCTGCTGCCGATGATGAACCGCCTGTCGCGCCAGCATCAGCGCTGCGCGGAAGAGCGCCGCGAGGAAGAAGCGGTGCAGGCGCAGGCGATGGCCTCGGCGCAGTAAGTACTATCCCTCGGCGTGCGGCGTGCACGCCACATTCTCCCGCCAGCGCGGCCAGCACGTCCTACACTGGTTGCAACGGCGCATCCGCTCCGTCGTGATGCGCACTGGCGGGAGAAGATCATGAAAAACAAGACGACTCGGCTCTTGAGGATACTGTCGGACATCCGGCACGCGCAGCGCTGCACTACATTGCGCGCCGCCCGGGCCGCGGCCGAAGCCGATGCGGTGCTCGCGCAGCAGGACGATCCGAAGTCCGACGAACGCGACGACGCCGAATCCGACGACGCGACCGTCGTCCCCCGCTCCCGTATCGGCTCACCTCACTGAGCGCACAGCGCGGCACGTTGCGTGCCGCCTGCGCGTTTTCCCGCACCGTTCACGCGGCCGCGCCGCGCCGGCGTGCGAACCACGTTCCCGAACCGGCCACCGCCATCATCAGCCCGACCGCGCATGCGTCGGCCGCGAGGCCCACGCCGATATGCCGCAGCTCGGCGCCGTTCGCGACCGGATGCAGCAGCGAATCGATGACGAGCGAGATCGCCGCGCCCGCGACGAAGCAGATCAGGCCGCGCCGGCCGACCGCGACGACCGGCTGCACGGCCCGCGCAATGCGCGCGATCCAGCCGTAGCGCACGCAGTCGGCCATCAGCCAGGCAATCGCCGCGAAGCTCACGATGCGCGGCAGCGCGAGATCGCGCTTGAGAATACCTTCCGGCAACGGCAGCCCCGAGAACAGCTTGTAGCTCGCACAACCGAGCACGATCGCGCACGCGACGCCGGTCGCCGCGGCGCTCCAGCGCCCGAGCGCGACGTACCGGTAGAAAGGCTGGCAGCGGGCGAGCACGCCGGCGACGAACATCAGCTGCCACGCGAACGGGTTGAAGTTCCAGCGGAACGCATCGGTGTCCAGCAGCTCGGGGCCGAGCCAGCCCGCCGCGAGCCACGACGTCGCGCCGAACGCGACGAGGAGCCACGGATGGCGGCGCGCGAACGGCACGATCACCGGCGACGCGAGCGCGAACAGCACGTACATCGGCAGCACCGACGCGAGATACGGCTGGCGCTGGAACGTGAGCAGTTCGGCGAGCCCCGTGAGCGGCGACGCGAGCATCACACTGACGTCGTCGAGCGCGAGGTTCGGCGTGTCGATCCCGTAATGGTCGAGCACGGCGGACACGACGAGCATCAGCGTCGACGTCGCGAGAAACGCGCGGTAGATCTGCATCGCGCGGCGCACGAACCGCCGCTGCGCCGCGCGCGCGCCGTGCCGGTCGGCGATCGCGCCGTACGCGCTCGCGGTCGCGAAGCCGCCGAGGAACACGAACACCTCGGCTGCATCGCACAGCGCGAATGCATGGAGCGTCACGCGCGACAGCACGCTCGCGCCGATGTGATCGACGACGATCATCAGCAGCACGATGCCGCGGAAGAAATCGACTTCGATCAGGCGCGCGCTACGGGTCGGCGGCATCGGGACGGCAGGCGGCGTGTTCAACGACATGGCCGCACCTGCACGACGACGGTGCGGCATGCACCGAAGGAGGATTCGGAAGGGAGAAGGCGAACGCGATCGGCGGCGCTACGCGTATGCTCGTATCGCGCCAACCCGGCCGGCCCGGCACGAAAATGACCGTTCATGGAAAAGCCGCATACGAAGAGGAGGCGGTCAGATCAGTCTAGCGGCCGGTCGGGAGATACCCTAAGTAACAAAGTGCAACGGAATCTTCTGTTCGATTACAGGCGTGACATCGGCGATGCAACGCTGGCGAGGCCGCCAGCCAGACGTCAGCTGCACATCAGCGCGATGCCGGTTCGACGCCGGCATCGCGTGACGCGACGCAAGCAATGCGCACTGCGCGGCACGTTCGTTGCCGCCGTCGCACGGCCGGGCGGCGATGCTCAGCCGCGCGCGGGCAAGCGCCGCATCAGCATCGCGCTGTGCCACGCGGTCAATGCAACGGCCGCCCAGATCGGCCCGTACGTCGCGAGCTGCGCGACGCTCAGCGTCTCGCCGAGCAGCAGCAGCGACACCGCGACGAGCAGCACCGGTTCGACGTAGCCGAGGATCCCGAACAGCGCCATCGGCAGCATCCGGCTCGCCTTCAGGTAGCTCGCGAGCGCGAGCGTGCTGAGCACGCCGAGCCCCGGCAGCAGCACGGCCCACAGCCGCGGATGGCTGGCGACCGGCGTCGCGCTCGCCGACACCATCGCGAACGCGACCGGACACAGCAGCACGATCTCGAGCGCGAACGCGGCCAGCGAATCGGCGTTGATCCGGCGGCGCAGCACGAAATACGGCGGATAGCCGAGCGCGACGACGAGCGTCGGCCACGCGAACGCGCGCGTCGCCCATACCTCGTGCGCGACGCCGAGCGCCGCGCATGCGACCGCCGCCCATTGCAGCGGATCGAGCCGTTCGTGATAGTAGAAGCGGCCGACGAGCACCATCGTCAGCGGCAGCAGGAAATAGCCGAGCGACACTTCGAGCATGCGTCCGTGCAGCGGCGCCCACAGGAACAGCCACAGCTGCAGGCCGAGCAGCGCCGCGCTCGCGGGCAGCGCGACCAGCAGGCGCCAGTCGCGCACGCCGCGCCGCACGAGTTCGACGAGCGCCGGCCAGCGGCCGCGCAGCGCGATCAGGGCGAGCGCGCCCGGCGCGGTCCACAGGATGCGCCACGCGAAGATGTCGAGCCCCGTGAGCGGCGCGAGCAGTTTCGCGTAGGCGGACATCAGCGCGAACAGCGTCGACGCCATCACCGACAGCGCGATGCCGCGCCCGGCCTCCGGATACCCCGTCATGTTCTTTTAGCCTTGCGCGTTACTGCTGCTGGAAGCGCTCGAAGCGCTTTTCGACGTGGCGCTCCTCGAACGTCACCTCGGTCACGCGCGCGGACGGCGGCCCGTGGCGCAGCCACGCGAGCATCCGGTCGATCTGCGCGCCCGGGCCCTGGATCATCGCCTCGACGCTGCCGTCCTCGAGATTCGCGACCCAGCCGCGCAGCTTCAGCGCATGCGCCTCGCGCACCGTCGCGTGACGGAAACCGACGCCCTGCACGACGCCGCGCACCCGCACGTAGTAGGTCTCGATCCGTTCGTCCAGTTCATTGCGGCTCATCGCGTCGCCCTCCCGTCGTGCAATCCATTCAAGCCCGGCATTGTAGTCGCGTCGGCCGCTTCGCACACGGGCCCGGCGGGCCGGCTCGGCGCCGTCGCCAGTGCAGCCGCCCGCGCGAGCACGCAACTGCGGGTTTGCTGCCCGGCGATGCGTGCGTGCCGGAGGACGGCGCTCGCGTCGCCGGGCGCGCCGACCACGTACAATCTCGCCGACGCACAACCGCCGCGCCGCCCGCGCGCGGCCCTGAAGGAAACGCATGACTGATACTTCCCGCGATCTCGTTCTCGTCACCGGCGCGTCCGGTTTCGTCGGCTCGGCCGTCGCACGCATCGCGCAGCAGAAAGGCTATGCGGTGCGCGTGCTGGTGCGCCCGACCAGCCCGCGCACGAACGTCGCGGATCTCGACGCCGAGATCGTCACCGGCGACATGCGCGACGAGACGTCGATGCGCGCCGCGCTGCGCGGTGTGCGCTACCTGCTGCACGTGGCGGCCGACTACCGGCTGTGGGCGCCGGACCCGCACGAGATCGAGCGCGCGAACCTCGAAGGCGCAGTCGCGACGATGCGCGCGGCGCGCGCCGAAGGCGTCGAACGGATCGTCTACACGAGCAGCGTCGCGACGCTGAAGGTCACGAGCGCCGGCGATCCGTCCGACGAGAACCGGCCGCTGACCGCCGAGCAGGCGATCGGCGTGTACAAGCGCAGCAAGGTGCTGGCCGAGCGCGCGGTCGAGCGGATGATCGCCGACGAAGGGCTGCCGGCCGTGATCGTCAACCCGTCGACGCCGATCGGCCCGCGCGACGTAAAGCCGACGCCGACCGGCCGCATCATCGTCGAGGCCGCGCTCGGCAAGATTCCCGCGTTCGTCGATACCGGGCTGAACCTGGTGCACGTCGACGACGTCGCGCACGGCCACTTCCTCGCGCTCGAGCGCGGCCGGATCGGCGAGCGCTACATCCTCGGCGGCGAGAACCTGCCGCTGCAGCAGATGCTGGCCGACATCGCACAGATGACGGGCCGCAAGGCGCCGACGATCGCGCTGCCGCGCTGGCCGCTCTACCCGCTCGCCGTCGGTGCGGAGGCCGTCGCGAAGTTCACGAAGAAGGAGCCGTTCGTGACCGTCGACGGGCTGCGGATGTCGAAGAACAAGATGTATTTCACGTCCGCGAAGGCCGAGCGCGAGCTCGGCTACCGTGCGCGTCCGTACCGCGAAGGACTGCGCGATGCGCTCGACTGGTTCGGCTCGGCGGGCTACCTGAAGTAACACAAAGCGGCGTATTTCACGCCGCTTTGCGCACTTTGTTACACGTCGCTGACGGACCGGCACCGGCGCAGCGGTTAAAATCGCGGGTCTTACGCAGAGAAGACACGCATGAACCTGAACGAACAGATCGATTCGCTCAACGCGGGCGTCGATCAGCTCCTCCACGATCACCACGCCGCGCAGCAGGCGGCACGCAGCGCGGAAGCGTTCGCGCGCGCCGCCGCGGCGGAAGCCCAGGCCGCCGCCGCACGTCACGCCGCCGCGGAAGCCGAAGCACAGGCCGCCGCGCAGCGCCACACGGCCGCAGCCGCCGACGCCGATGCCGCGCAGCAGCGCCACGCCGACGCCACCGCCGCGGCCGAAGCCGCCGCCCAACGCCACACCGAAGCCGCCGCGCAGGCCGAGGCCGCCGTCCAGCGGCACGCCGAAGCGACCGCGCTGACCGAGGCGCTCGCGCAGCGCCACGCGGATGCCGAAGCCGCGTCGCAGCGTCATGCGGCCGCGATCGCCGAAGCCGAGGCCGCCGCGCAGCGTCATCACGCCGCCGCGACCGAAGCGGACGCGGCCGCGCAGCGTCATGCGGCGGCCGCCGCGGAAGCCGAAGCCGCCGCGAAGCGCCATGCGGAGGCGACCGCCGCAGCCGAGGCCGCGACGCAGCGCCACGCGGCCGCGATCGCCGAGGCCGAGGCACTCGCGCAGCGTCACACGCAGGCGATCGCCGAAGCGGAAGCGGCTGCGCAACGCCATGTCGAGGCAACCGCCGAAGCCGAAGCGATCACGCAGCGTCACGCCGAAGCGATCGCGCAAGCCGACGCGGCCGCGCAACGCCATGCGGAGGCGACCGCCGAGGCCGAGGCCGTCGCGCAGCGCCATACCGAAGCGATCGCGCAGGCCGAAGCGGCCGCCGAGCGTCACGCGAAGGCGATCGCCGACGCGGAAGCGCTGGTCGAAGCCGTCGTGAAGGACGCCGCGACGAACGCGGCAGCTTTGGCCATCGAGCCGGCCGTCGCGGCTGAGGCGGTCGAACCGGCCGTCGGGTCCGCCGTTGAGCCGATGACGAACGCCACCGCGCCGGCTGCCGCCGATGAAGTCGCCGCTGCGGCGGCCGACGCGATCACCGACGTCGTCGCGACCACCGTCGCCGACGCCGCGATCGAAGTCGCACCCGCGGCCGAAGCAGGCGCCGACGCCCCCGCGGACAAGGCGACGCTGCACGTCGCGCGCCCGTCGCAGAACGAACTGACGCTGACCGTCAACGGCCAGTCGATCACGTTGCACCCGGAACAACTGGGCCAGCTGATCGAGGAACTCGCGCATGCGCGCGCGTCGATGCAGCCGGAACCGCCGCCGGGCATCCCGGCCGGCTGGCGCTTCGTGACGACGAAGAACCCGATGATGGCCGTGCAGAAGCAGTCGAACGGCGATCGTCTGCTGGTCGCGCGCCACACCGGCTACGGCTGGGTGCCGTTCACGTTCTCGCCGGACGTCGTGATCCAGATGTACATGATGCTGACGCAGCGGTAAGCACGCGCGCAGCGGCGACCGGACGTCGGCCGGAAAGCAAACAGCCCGAATCGGCTCACGTCGATTCGGGCTGTCTGTTTTCAGCAATCCGGTGGTCCTGACGGCCGGCATCCGCCGGCCCGCTTCAGCGCTCCACCGGCGCCTGCACCCGCGCCTTCCACTGACCACCCTTGCCGCGCCAGTAGCGCCACGCGGACGCGAACGTCGCGCCGACGTAGAACAGCGCCACGAGCGGCAGCGCGGGCGCCCACAGCGGCGAGCGCCGGTAATAGCGCAGCATCGGCGCATACGCGGTGCACATCGACGCCCATGCCAGCCACGCCGGCCAGGCCCGCGCGCCGTATGCGAGCGCGGCCACAGGCGGCACGAGATAGATGATCGTCATCCCGAGCAGCGTGCCGGCGAGCAGCAGCGGCGAATAATGGAGCTGCGTGAACGCGGTGCGCGCGATCATGTTCCAGATGTCGCGCCAGCTGTCGTACGGACGCAGCGACACGCTGCGCTCGGCAAGGTCGAGCCGGATCGGATGCCGGCCGCTGCCGCGATGCTTGATCTGCGCGGCGAGGCTGCAGTCGTCGATCAGCGCGCCGCGGATCGATTCGATGCCGCCGGCCTCTTCCAGCGCGCTGCGCTTGACCAGCATGCAGCCGCCCGCGGCGCCGGCCGTCCGTTTGCGCGGATTGTTGATCCACGAGAACGGATAGAGCTTCGCGAAGAAGAACACGAACGCCGGGATCAGCGCCTTTTCCCAGAACGAATCGCAGCGCAGCCGCACCATCAGCGACACGAGATCGCGCTGTTCGGCCTGCGCGCGCGTGACGAGCTGGGCCACCGCGTCGGGCGGATGGCCGATGTCGGCATCCGTCAGCAGCAGATAGTCGGCCGGCAGCCCGAGCGTGCGCACCGCGGCGATGCCCTGCGACTGCGCCCACACCTTGCCCGACCAGCCGGCCGGCAGCGGCTTCGCGGCCAGCACGGTCAGGCGGTCGGCGCGGTTGATCGCGAGCGCCGCCGCGCGGGCCGCGGCGGCGGTGCCGTCGTCGCTGTGGTCGTCGACAATGATCAGATGAAAGTCGCCCGGATAATCCTGCTCGAGCAGCGACGTCGCCGCTTGCGCGATCACGTCGACCTCGTTGCGCGCCGGCACGACCGCGACGACCGCCGGCCAGCCGGCCTCGGCCGCGGCGCCGCGCGCTTCCGGCGGCAGGGCCCGCGCGGGTCGCGCGCGCCAGAAGCCGCCGCGCGCGACCAGCAGCACGATCCAGATCACCAGCGACAGGCCGGACACCAGGAAGGTAATCGCCAGCATCATCGGCACGCCTCCTGCCGGACGCCGGCGCCAGCAGCCCCGGATCGTTCGATCTCAATCGGGGTCGGAGTGAAAACACCCTTGACCGCACCAGCGGCAGGGCAATACGCGTAAGAATCGACGGTCATCGAATGGCCTTGAAATGAGCGCGACGCCGGGCAGCCGGACGGGCTGCCCGCGAAACCGCGCAGTTTACCGGGTTCCGCACGCACGAGCGCCGACGCGGCGCTGCGGCGGATGCAACACGGCCGATACAGCACCAGAGCAAGGACGGCCCGATAGGGTTAAAATGCGCGATTAATTCGGGGTTCCGGGGCCTGGCCTGGCCGGTTCGTTCCTGCCTTCATAACATCAAGCCGGGGCGAGCGAGCGGTGCCAGCTCTTCGAACCCGGCGTCTGTCGTCGGAGTTCGCTCACTTATGCGAGTCATCCTTGCCCAGCCCCGCGGCTTTTGTGCGGGGGTTGTCCGCGCGATCGAGATCGTCGATCGCGCGCTGCAACAGCACGGCGCGCCGGTCTATGTGCGTCATGAGATCGTGCATAACCGGCACGTCGTCGAAAACCTGCGTAATAAAGGGGCTCGATTCGTCGAGGAGCTCGACGAGGTGCCGCACGGCGCCGTGGCGATCTTCAGCGCGCACGGGGTCGCCCAGACGGTCGAACGCGACGCGGAAACGCGCGGGCTCGACGTGCTGGACGCCACCTGCCCGCTCGTCACGAAAGTGCACGTGCAGGGCCGCCAGTACGTCGCGGCGGGCCGCCGGCTGATCCTGATCGGCCATGCGGGCCATCCGGAAGTCGAGGGCACGATCGGCCAGATCCCGGCCGAGGTGATCCTCGTGCAGAGCGAGGCCGAAGTCGATACGCTGACGCTGCCGGTCGACACGCCGGTCGCGTACGTCACGCAGACGACGCTGTCGGTCGACGACACGCGCGGCATCATCGAAGCGCTGCAGCGCCGGTTTACCGACATCGTCGGCCCGGACACGCGCGACATCTGCTACGCGACGCAAAACCGCCAGGCCGCCGTGCGCGAGCTGAGCGGCCAGGTCGACGTGCTGCTGGTCGTCGGTGCGACGAACAGCTCGAACTCGAACCGCCTGCGCGAGATCGGCACCGAAAGCGGTGTACCGAGCTATCTCGTCGCCGACGGCTCGGAAGTGAAGGCCGAATGGTTCGCGGGCGTGCAGACGGTCGGCCTGACCGCCGGCGCGTCGGCACCCGAGGAAATGGTCGAGGATGTAATCGGCGCGCTGCGCGCGCTGGGGCCCGTCGATGTCACGACGATGGCGGGCCGTGAGGAAAAAGTCGAATTCAAGTTGCCGGCGAAGCTTACGCAAGCTGTCGCCCGCGAAGTTTAAGGAGGACATCTCTTGTCTATTCCGCTGCTCCAGCAAGTCCGCGTCGGCGCATACATCATGCGCCAACACCTGTCCGGCAACAAACGCTATCCGCTCGCGCTGATGCTCGAGCCGCTGTTCCGCTGCAACCTCGCCTGCAACGGCTGCGGCAAGATCGATTATCCGGACCCGATCCTGAACCAGCGCCTGTCCGTCGAGGAATGCCTGGAAGCCGTCGACGAGTGCGGCGCGCCCATCGTGTCGATCGCCGGCGGCGAGCCGCTGCTCCACAAGGAGATGCCGGAGATCGTCAAGGGCATCATGAAGCGCAAGAAGTTCGTGTACCTGTGCACGAACGCGCTCCTGATGGAAAAGAAGATGGACGACTACGAGCCGAATCCGTACTTCGTCTGGTCGGTCCACCTCGACGGCGACAAGGAAATGCACGACCATTCCGTGTCGCAGGAAGGCGTATACGACAAGGCGGTCGCGGCCATCAAGGAAGCGAAGCGCCGCGGCTTCCGCGTGAACATCAACTGCACGCTGTTCAACGATGCGATCCCCGAGCGCGTCGCGAAGTTCTTCGATACGCTGGGGCCGATCGGCGTCGACGGCATCACCGTGTCGCCGGGCTATGCGTACGAGCGCGCGCCGGATCAGCAGCACTTCCTGAACCGCGACAAGACGAAGAACCTGTTCCGCGAAATCCTGAAGCGCGGCGAAGGCGGCAAGCGCTGGTCGTTCAGCCAGTCGTCGCTGTTCCTCGACTTCCTGGCCGGCAACCAGACGTACAAGTGCACGCCGTGGGGCAACCCGGCGCGTACCGTGTTCGGCTGGCAGAAGCCGTGCTATCTGGTCGGCGAAGGTTACGTGAAGACCTTCAAGGAACTGATGGAAGACACGAACTGGGACAACTACGGCGTCGGCAACTACGAGAAGTGCGCGGACTGCATGGTCCACTGCGGCTTCGAAGCCACCGCCGTGATGGACACGATCGCGCATCCGCTGAAGGCGTTCGCCGTGAGCCGGAAGGGCATCAAGACCGAAGGCGCGTTCGCGCCGGACATCTCGATCGCGAAGCAGCGTCCGGCCGAGTACGTGTTCTCGCGCCACGTCGAGATCAAGCTCGAGGAAATCCAGCGCGCCGGCAAGGGCAAGCTGCAGAAGCCGGCCAAGCCGGCAACGGCGGCTTAAGCGCGTGTCGCCATGCGGAGGTTCGCGCCTCCGCATCGGCCGGCATCGAAGAAGCGCCACGGAGTTCGCTCCGTGGCGCTTTTGTTTTGTCGGGCTTGGGTTGTGTCGGCGTTCGTGCGGGGAGCGGCGCGCATCCGCGCACACATGAGCAGGCGAACGCCGCTCGCCTAGTGTCTCGACTCCGCGGCCGCGATCAATTGCCATGCCGTCGGGCCGGGGTCGAGCAGCGGGTCGGACGGCGGATCGAGATCGTGCCGATGCTCGTCGTCGGACGGCAGCGTCTGCCGCTTCGCAATGCCGATCTCGTCGCCGCATACGGTGCATCGATAGATGCCCGCGATCGTCACTTCGCTGCCCGGCGGCAGGTTCTCGCTGAATGCGCGGCCGCTTCCGCACGTGAAGTAGCCGCCGATCCTGTATAGCGCCATCGCTCCTCCTGATCGAAACGGATGCGTTCACGCCGACACGTACGATCATCGCCCACGCGACGATGGATCGTCATCGACCGAACCCGTCCGGTTCCCGTCATGACATTAGACGGCGAGCGTCGGCGCCGGGGAATGGGACAGGTATGAAACATCGCGCGGCGCCGGTCGCGTCGACGATGCTCAATGCAGAACGGCCGGTTCCCGCATCTTCGCCGCGGCTTGCGCGACGAGGGCCGGCTGGTCGGCCGACGCGAACGCACTGACGTGACGCCACAGCTCGGCGAGCCGGTGCCGCGTGAGCGTCGCGACGCACGCATCGTTCGCGGCGAGGATGCGCTCGAGCACCGCGCATTCGTCGTCGTGCAGCGTCCATGCGCCGCTTTCCGCCGCGCGCGCGACGCTCGCATCGAGCATGCGCTCCGCATCGACGCACAGGTCGATGCTCGCGTCCGCCGATACCGCGTCGTCGAGCGCGAGGAACACCAGGTAGACGCTCGTGCGCAACCGCATCAGCAACGTTTCGCTGCCGTGCTCGCCACGCAGCGCGACGAGCGCCATGTGGCATTTCAGCGAGATGTCGCGCACATGCGCGGGCGGCAACGGCAGCAGCCATTCGCGCGTCAGCGGCGGATGGCGACGGCTTTTCCGGACGGCCTTCATGATCCGCTCTCGCTGGCGGCAACGTCGTCCGCGTCGAAGCGCGGCAACCCGGTGCGGCACGCGACTGCGCCGGGGCGCGCGGCGCGATGGCCGTTCGCGCGGCGCCGCGCGGCGTACGGATCGTCACGCCGCCGCGTCGCGCACGCGCGCGGCAGCCGGCGGATCGTCGACGCGCGCCACGCGTCGGCGAGTCGGTTCGCGCATGCCATGCTCGTCTCCCGCATCAGAACGTGTTCTCGCCTTTCAGGTAGTACGCGGTCTTCACGAAGAACGCCTTTACCGGATGGCCGCTCTGCGCGGCGCTGGCCGCACGCGCTTCCATCGCGGCCTTCTCGTCGCGCGAGCGGTCGGGCACCGGGTTCCGTACGCGTTCGAGCGCACGCTGCATCGCGAGCGGATAGTTCTGGTTGCCGGCCGTCGTCGCGCGATAGCCGGCGCGCGTCATCTGCATCAGTTGCGCGTCGGTTTCGGCACGCGCCGCGGACCAGGTCAACGGCGCGACGTTCGACTGCCGCTCGGTGTCGACGGACTGCGCGAAGCTCGCGGCGGGCAGCGCGGCAAGCGCGCCGGACAGCACTGCAAGGGAAACAACGGATCGCATCATGGCCTCCAGATGGTTGCGTCCGCATCGATCTTCGACGTCGATGCGGTGAAACCATCGTATGTCGCGCGGCCGCGCGCTTGAATAGCCGATTCCGCAATTGATATTTTCGGCACTGACGGCCGGCGCGTGACGCGCGCGACTCGCCAATGCCGCCCGAGTGGAATTTCTTTATTTCATTCAACGACCTGATCGCGTTTTTGCAGACGATTCGATGCAGTGCGCGAATCGCTTTTGCCATTTTCGAAATGACGTATTGCCGAAGCGATTTCGCTCGGAGCCCGCGCCGGCCGGGCTTGCGGCACGATGCCGCGCATGCCGGCCCGCGCGGGAAATACCTCAACGAACCCGCCGGTTTCTTTGACGCGCAACCATTCTTCACGCCGATTTATCGCTTCGCGACAAGACGTGTCCGACAAGGACGCGCGATAATTGCCCATCGCGCCGCAAGTGACGGCGCTCATGCCTTCCCTATTCCTCTCACGAGTCCCGTCATGGCTGATATCGATTCCACCGCGATCAACAGTTGGCACGCACACGTCTACTTCGACGCCGCCAGCCGCGACGCGGCCTGGGCGTTTCGCCTCGTCGTCGAAGAGCGGTTCGGCGCGATCATCGAGCTCGGCCGCTTTCACGAACGCCTCGTCGGCCCGCATCCGGCCTGGTCGTACCAGATCGCATTCGACGCCACGCGGTTCGACACCATCGTGCCGTGGCTCGTGCTGAATCACGGCGCGCTCGACATCTTCCTGCATCCGAATACCAACGACGAACTGCGCGACCATCGCGACAGCGCGGTGTGGATCGGCAAGTCGCATGAACTGAATCTCGGCGCGCTGGGGGGCTGACGCGAACGGCGGAACGCGGTTGCGGTTGCGGTTGCGGTTGCGGTTGCGGTTGCGGTTGCGCTCGGCGCACGCACCATCCACGTTTCGGCCTGCGGTGAAACGTCCGACAGCGTTGCATCAATACAGTGGTGCCGTTATCCACGCTTGCCGGAACGCACCATGACCCACGCCGACACCGATGCGCACCGCATCCATCGAGACTGGCACGCCGCCGTCGTCGCACGCGACCTCGATGCGCTGATGTCGCTGTACGCGGACGACGCGATCCTCGAAACGCCGCTGATCGTCGCCACGCTGCCCGATCACGGCTCGGGCGTGCTGCACGGCAAGCCCGCGATCGGCGCGTTCTTCGCGGCAGGGCTGCGCAATCCGGGCAACCGGCTCGGACGCTGGTACCGCACGGGCCTGTTCTTTTCGAACGGCAAGCAACTCACCTGGGAATATCCGCGCGAAACGCCGGACGGCGATCAGGTCGATCTCGTCGAGGTGATGGATCTGCGCGACGGGCTGATCGCGCATCATCGCGTCTACTGGGGGTGGGTCGGGTTCAACACGCTGCGCAACGTCGCGCCAGCGGCCGGTCGCACCTGACGCCGACGACCACGAAGAACGCACGGCGCGCCTGCTCCGGCTGACACGGCCGCAGCCGCATGCGGCTGCGCCTTCGTCTGCGTCCCGCGTCGCTCACGCCACATACATCGCGACACTGACGAACTGGCACAGGCTGCCGGCCAGCACGAAAAGGTGCCAGATACCGTGCCCGTGGCGGATGCGTTCGTCGTTGATGAAGAAGTAGATCCCGGCGCTGTAGATGACGCCGCCGGCCACGAGCCATGCGGTACCCACCGGCGGCAACGCATGGATCAGCGGGCGGATCGCGACGAGCGCGAGCCAGCCCATCAGCACGTACAGGATCATCGACACGATGCGCGTGCGCCGTCCGAGCGTGAGCTCCTGCACGATCCCGAACGCGGCGAGCCCCCAGCTCACGCCGAACAGCGACCAGCCCCACGGGCCGCGCAGCGTGACGAGCGTGAACGGCGTGTAGCTGCCCGCGATCAGCAGATAGATCGCCGAATGGTCACACTTCTGCAGGATCGCCTTGAGCCGCGGGTTGCGCACGCTGTGATACGCGGTCGAGATCCCGTACAACAGGATCAGCATCGCGCCGTACACGCTGAAGCTCACGATCTTGTAAGGATCGCGGTCGAGCGCACCCATCGTCACCAGCGCGACCAGCCCTGCCACCGACAATACCGCGCCGACGAGATGGGAAATGCTGTTGAAACGCTCACCGACATGCACGACGGGTTCTCCTGCGCGGATTCATCGGAAAAAAGTAGAGCCCTATGATACCGGCGGCCGGATCAAGCCGCGCTGAAGCGGGCCAACCGCCGCAACCACGACAGGCAGCAAACATGCCCGCCCCGGCCCGCCAAATAAAAAGCGCCGCGAATGCCTTCGCGGCGCTTCCTGGTCCGTCACCGGACTGCCCTTGGTGGTGCCCTTACCGGCCGGCTTTGCCGGCCCGCTTCAGCAACACTTCCCTGCCCCCGACCCGTACCGCGCATTCTGACGCTCGCGGAAGAATTCCTCATACGTCATCGGCTCGCGGTCCGGATGGGTGTCGCGCATGTGCGCGACGTAGGTGTCGTAGTCGGGCAGGCCGACCATCAGCCGCAACGCCTGCCCGAGGTAACGCCCCGCGCTGCGCAGGTCGCTGCCCAGATCGCTGAACATCGCGGCCTCCCTTTAACGTCCGCTGCCAAGCGCCTGCGCGGCCGGCATCGCTTCGTACGGCGTCTCGCGCACGGTCGGCTTCGACTCGCGGCGCGCGCGCAGCACGGCGAGCAGCCCGTACCCCGCGATCGCCACGACGACGAAGATGAACAGGCCGGCCAGCGCCGCATCGATGTAGTCGTTGAAGATGATCCGCTGCATCTGCGCGATCGACTTCGCCGGCGCGAGCACCTTGCCTTCGTCCACCGCGGCCTGCAGCTTCGCCGCGTGCGCGAGGAAGCTGACCTTCGGGTTCGCATCGAAGATCTTCTGCCAGCCGGCCGTCAGCGTGCAGATCAACAGCCATGCGGTCGGCACGATCGTCACCCACGCGTAGCGCTCGCGCTTCATCTTGAACAGCACGACGGTGCCGAGCACCAGCGCGATCGCGGCGAGCATCTGGTTCGAGATGCCGAACAGCGGCCACAGCGTGTTGATGCCGCCGAGCGGATCGACCACGCCCTGGTACAGGAAGTAGCCCCACGCGGCCACGCACAGCGCGGTGGCGACCAGGTTCGCGGGCAGCGACTCGGTGCGCTTGAGCGCCGGGTGGAACGTGCCGAGCAGGTCCTGCAGCATGAAGCGGCCCGCGCGCGTGCCGGCGTCGACCGCCGTCAGGATGAACAGCGCCTCGAACAGGATCGCGAAGTGATACCAGAACGCCATCATCGCTTCGCCGCCGATCACCTGGTGCAGGATGTGCGCCATGCCGACGGCCAGCGTCGGCGCGCCGCCCGCACGCGCGATGATCGTCGTTTCGCCGACGGCCTTCGCGGTCTGCGTCAGCATGTCGGGCGTCAGCACGAAGCCCCATTGCGTGACCGTGTTCGCGACGGCTTCCGGCGTGGAGCCGAGCACGGCGGCCGGCGCGTTCATCGCGAAGTAGATGCCCGGCTCGATCACGCACGCGGCGACCAGCGCCATGATCGCGACGAACGATTCCATCAGCATCGCGCCGTAACCGATGAAGCGTGCGTTGGTTTCGTTGTCGATCAGCTTCGGCGTCGTGCCCGACGAGATCAGCGCGTGGAAGCCCGACACCGCGCCGCACGCGATCGTGATGAACAGGAACGGGAACAGGTTGCCCGACCATACCGGGCCCGTGCCGTCGACGAACTTCGTCAACGCGGGCATCTTCAGTTCCGGCGCGACGACCAGGATGCCGATCGCAAGGCCGAGGATCGTGCCGATCTTCAGGAACGTCGACAGGTAGTCGCGCGGCGCGAGCAGCAGCCACACCGGCAGCACCGATGCGACGAAACCGTAGCCGATCAGGATCCACGTGAGCTGCGTGCCGCTGAACGTGAACCAGGCGGCGAGCGCCGGCGAATCGTGCACGGTCTGGCCGAACGCGATCGACGCCATCAGCAGCACGAAGCCGATGATCGACACTTCGCCGATGCGGCCCGGACGGATGTAGCGCGTGTAGACGCCCATGAACAGCGCGATCGGAATCGTCGCGGCGACGGTGAACGTGCCCCACGGCGAATTCGTCAGCGCCTTCACGACGATCAGCGCGAGCACCGCGAGGATGATCACCATGATCAGGAACGCGCCGAACAGCGCGATCACGCCGGGCACCGTGCCGAGCTCCATCTTGACGAGGTCGCCAAGCGAGCGGCCGTCGCGGCGCGTCGAGATGAACAGCACGATGAAGTCCTGCACCGCGCCGGCGAACACGACGCCGGCCAGGATCCACAGCATGCCGGGCGTGTAGCCCATCTGCGCGGCGAGCACGGGGCCGACGAGCGGCCCGGCGCCGGCGATCGCGGCGAAGTGATGGCCGAACAGCACGTACTTGTTGGTCGGTACGTAGTCGAGGCCGTCGTTGTGCCGGACGGCCGGCGTCATCCGCAGCCCGTCGAGCTGCATGACCTTGCTGGCGATGAAACGGCTGTAGAAGCGATATGCGATCAGATATACGCAGACTGCGGCGATCACGATCCACAGCGCGCTGACGCGTTCGCCGTGCGCGAGTGCGATCGTCCCGAACGCGAATGCGCCGAGCAGCGCGACGGCGATCCATAGCAGGGTACTGGAAGCCCGATTCATGGCGTCTCCTGGTCTCCAATGTGGTTTTGAGTGGATCCGGCCAGGCGCCGAACCCGCGTGACGTCGATGCGTCGTGCCGCGTCTCGTGGATGCCGCGGCGATGGGCCGTAGTATTCCGCGCGACAGGGGCAGCTTACAAGCGCACAACTACGTATGCGGGGCTACGTAGAATTACGTAGACCGAGCGCGGGCGCGCACTGCGCCCGTAATGGATCGGCGCGCGACGCGACGTGGCGCGGCCCGGCGCGCGGCCGGCCGGGCATGGCAGGTCGCGCGCCGGGCCGCGTGGATCAGTGCTTGTCGTCGGCCTTCTTCGGCTTCGGCGGCGACGGCACCTTCGCGTACTGGAATGCCGGCGTGGCCTTCAGCGCGTCCTTCGTCGCGCCCGGCAGGTAGATGTTGCCGTTGCGCACGTCGAGCGACGCGATCGGCACCGCGACGTCATGCGCGGCCACGCCGAGGAAGCCGCCCGCCGACACGATCGCCGCCGACACCGAGCCGTCCGGCGCGACGATCAGGTCGCGCACCGTGCCGACTTTCTGGTTCGCGTCGTTGTACACGGCCTTGCCGAGCACGCTCTTCTTCACGCTCCAGCCTTCGAGCAGCGCCTGCGATTGCTCGACGGTCACGCTGAGCGGCTGCGCGCCGGCGATCTGCGCGTGCGCGCTGACGCTCGATGCGAGGACGGTTGCCGCGATGAGGGTCTTGTAGAACTTCATGTATTGCACTCCGGTTCGGTTGTTGTTGATTCCGGGAGCGAAGCGACGCGGGCGCAACGGCTGATCGGTGAGCGCCCCGCGCTTCGTCGGTCGCGTGGCGGCCAGCCGCGCCGCCACTGCGTGTGTGCATGACGGACCGGCGTGGCCGGACCGCAGCGTGCAACACGGCTTCATGGTAGCGGCATTCGCCGGATCGTGCGTTCGGAGTGCGACGTGACAGGCGGGGCGACACGGATGAAGATCAATGTCCGTGCGGACAGGATGTGCGCGCCGCGGCATGTCGATCGGGAGAACGTCGGAGACGGGCATCCGGTCGTCACCGGCGCACGGACCGTGCGGCGGACGTCCCCGGCCCCGCCACGCAGTCACACCGCCTCACGCGTTGCGCGAATACACCCTGCGATGCCGCACCGCCTCCGCCAGCACGTCGAGCACCGGCTCCGTCTGCGTCCAGCTCAGGCACGCATCGGTGATCGACACGCCGTACTGCAGCGGCACGCCCGGCTTCAGATCCTGGCGCCCGGCCTCGAGATGGCTCTCGACCATCACGCCGACGATCCGGTGCTCGCCCTGCGACAGCTGCCGCGCGAGATCCTGCGCGACCTCGATCTGCCGCTCGTGCGACTTGTTGGAATTCGCATGCGAGCAATCGACCATCACCTGCTCGCGCAACCCGCTCTTGCGCAGCACCGCGCAGCTCGCCTCGACGTGTTCGGCGTCGTAGTTCGGCCCGTTCTTGCCGCCGCGCAGGATCACGTGCGCGTCGTCGTTGCCGCGCGTCTCGAAGATCGCGGCCATGCCCATCTTCGTCATCCCCATGAACGCATGGCTCGCGCGCGCGGCGACGATCGCGTCGGATGCGACCTGCACGCCGCCGTCGGTGCCGTTCTTGAAACCGATCGGACAGCTCAGCCCCGATGCCAGCTGACGATGGCTCTGGCTCTCGGTCGTGCGCGCCCCGATCGCGCCCCACGCGATCAGGTCCGCGATGTACTGCGGGCTCAGCAGGTCGAGGAATTCGGTCGACGCAGGCAGGCCGAGCGCGTTGATGTCGAGCAGCAGTTGCCGCGCCGCGCGCAGCCCTTCGTTGATGCGGAAGCTGCCGTCGAGGCGCGGATCGTTGATGTAGCCCTTCCAGCCGACCGTCGTGCGCGGCTTCTCGAAGTACACGCGCATCGTGATCAGCAGGTCGTCCTTCAGCGCATCGGCGGCGGCCTTCAGGCGGCGGGCGTACTCGAGCGCCTGGTCGTGATCGTGGATCGAGCACGGGCCGACGACGAGCAGCAGCCGGTCGTCGCGGCCGTGCAGGATGTCGCCGATCGCGCGGCGCGTGTCCTCGACGAGCGTCTGCGTGGCGGCCGGCACCGGCAGTTCGTCCTGCAGCAGCGCCGGCGAGATCAGCGGACGCACGGCGCCGATGCGGACGTCGTCGATACGCGTGGTGTCCTGCGTCGCGTCGGCACTGCCTACCTCGCGATCATGGGAAGGATTGTCGAGGTTCTGCATGGTGATTCTCCGGGGGACGTCTGGAATGAGGTGCAGGCTCGATTATGGCACTCGCGCAAGGCGGCAGCGAGGCGCGGCGGGGGCATGCGATCTGCGTCAAGAGGCCGGGCGAAAGAACGGCGATCCGCAACGGATCGCCCGGGCATTCGGCGCGTTGCGCCGATGCCGCGCGTTTCGGGCGCGCGCCTGCCGACGTTTCCGGGCCTGTCGACAGGGCTTCATGGAACGGGCTTCATGCAAGCGCCGCCGGTCGCCAGCCGCAACGCGACCCGGGGCGCCGGCCGTTCGGCCGAGTGGTCGCGTGTGGCCGACGTACCGTACGATCATCGCTGTCCGCTGCCGATGACGCCTCGCCTTCTGCGCAGGCGGCACGACGCACCACCTGTCTGTGATTGATCGTACGCAACATGACCCGACACGCCACGATGACCGTATCCGAACTGCTCAGCGCCATCCGCCAGCCCTACGCCGACCTGCTCGCACAAGCGGCAGCGCAACCGGCGGCCGTCGTCGAACCGGCCTACCGGAAAGCCGACGGCACGCTGGCCACCGAAGGCCCGCTCGCACTGCCGTGCCGCGCCGACATCGTTCACACCGAAGGCGAATCGGCCGGCCAGCCGGCAATGGTCGACTCGACCACGCAACTGGACTTCGAACCGTTCGCGTTCGAACTCGAAACGGCGGCGGTGTCGATCCGGCCGTTCGTGTGGGACTGGGCGACGATCGAAGCCGACGGCATCGGCGAGGCCGCGGCCACCGACGCGTTCAGGACATGGTTCTTCGCGTGGTTCGACGCCGACGACGTAGGCGAGCCGGCCGAGGACGGCCTGCACGGCATCGTTCACTATCTGTCGGAACCGGCGGGCACGGAGCAAGGATGGCGCGTCAATGCGGACCTGGGCTCGGCGCCGGGCGCGGCCGTCGAGGATCTGCTGTTCCGGCTCGTCGACGCAGGTGCCACGCGAATCAGCATCGGCTGAATCGCTTCTCCATCCACGACTCAAATGCGCGCCGGTGTCGAGTTGGCTCGGGCGGGCAATCAGCCGGCGTCGCCCGGGGTATCGACGTCGATCCCGAGTTCGGTCGCCATCCGCTGCACGAGTGCGTTCAGCCGCGCCACTTCATCCGCAAGCCGCTTCTGCTCGGCCTTGAGCGCCTCGAACTCCGACGGCGGAACGGAATCCGCGCCGCCGCCCGCGTCCGCACCGGCGTAGTCGGCGACGTTCACCTCGCCGCACATCAGGTGCATCCAGCGGTTCTCGCGCGCACCGGGCGCGCGCGGCAGCCGGACGACGAGCGGCTGCGCACGCGCCGCGAGTTCGTCGAGGAACGCCTCGACCGACGAGATGTCCGCGAAGCCGTGCAGGCGTGCGCTGTTCAGGCGCAGTTCGGCGGCCGTCTGCGGGCCGCGCAGCAGCAGGATCGTCAGCAGCGCGATCGCCTGGCTCGGAATCCCGAGCACGCGGTTCACATTGTGCTCGAAACGCGGCACGCGGCTGCTGCTGCCCTCCATCACGAGGCTCAGGTGCTTGAGCCCGTCGAGCGCGGTCGTGACTTCGTCCTCGCTGACGTTCATCACCGGCGAGCGCGCGGTTTTCTGGTTGCAGCCCGCGGTCAGCGCATTCAGCGACAACGGATAGGTGTCCGGCACCGTGTGCTGCTTCTCGACGAGCACCCCGAGAATGCGGGCCTCGAGGGGCGTGAGTTCGCGCAGGGCGCGTGGCGTGGGCATGTCCGGCGTGGTGTTCATGGATGGCGTCGCAGCGTGCAGCGGGTGAAGGGAAACGGTCGCGGCCCGTCCGGCGTCGCGAACGGGCGAGCCATATGATAGCTCGCGACGTGAGGCCCGGCGCCACTCGCCGCCGCGGCGCGCGCACTTGCCGCGGCCGGTTTTCGTCCAACGGTTCGGCCGTGCGGCGGCGCACGGCGACGCCTGCGTTCGGCCGCACGAACGCATGCTCCGCGCTCACGCGCGGCGTCGTCCCGCGTTTGCGCGTCGCGCAGGCCGGCGCTACGATATGCGTACACCCGGACGCGCGGCGCTCGGCCGGATTCGTCCGCCAGGTCAATACCGCGCATCGCCCGTCCCGCACGCCGTGCCGCCCCGCCTGCGCGCCGCGCCTGTCAACACGCTTCAACCGTTCACTCGTTCACTCGTTCACCGCCATGATCGCCTCCTCTCTCGCGCCGCACGTGCGCGCCATCGTCACCGGACACACGCGCGGCCTCGGCGCGGCGCTTGCCGAACAATTGCTGCAGGAAGGCATCGCCGTGCTCGGCGTATCGCGCAGCGGTCATCCGTCGCTCGCCGCGCAGGCCGGCGACCGTTTCGCCGAAATCGAACTCGACCTGTCGGACACGTCGGCCGTCGCAACCTGGCTCGCCGGCGACACGCTGCGCCGCTTCGTCGACGGCGCGTCGATCGTGCTGCTCTTCAACAACGCGGGCATCGTCGATCCGATCGGGCCGCTCGACGCACAGGATCCGGCGCTCGTCGCGCGCGCGGTCGGCCTGAACGTCGCGGCGCCGCTGATGCTGTCGGCCGCGCTCGTGCAGGCGGCAGCGGCGCCGACCGAATGCCGGATCCTGCACGTGTCGAGCGGCGCCGCGCGCAACGCGTACGCGGGCTGGAGCGTCTACTGCGCGACCAAGGCCGCGCTCGATCATCACGCGCGCGCCGTCGCGCTCGATGCGAACCGCGCGCTGCGAATCTGCAGCGTCGCGCCGGGCGTCGTCGATACGGGCATGCAGGCGACGATCCGCTCGACCAGCGAAGCGAACTTCCCGATGCGCGAGAAATTCGACGAACTGAAGTCGAGCGGCGCGCTATCGACACCCGAGGCTGCCGCGCGGCAGCTGATCGGCTATGCGCTGAGCGATGCGTTCGGATCCGTGCCGACGGCCGACGTTCGCGAACTGCCCGCGCCCTGATCCGGGATAGAATTTCGCGATTGCCCTTCCCCAAGGATCCCCGATGGTCACGAAGACCACCGCACCGTTCCAGCAGATCAAGACACTCGTTCGCCAGAACGTCGATGCGGGCGACTGGCGCCCGGGGGACCGCATTCCGTCCGAACTCGATCTCGCCGCGCAATTCGGCGTCGCGCGCATGACGGTCAACCGCGCGCTGCGCGAGCTGACCGAGGAAGGCGTGCTGAAGCGCATCGCGGGCGTCGGCACCTTCGTCGCCGAGGTGAAGCCGCAGTCGAACCTGCTGATGATCGCGCACATCCGCGACGAGATCCGCGCGCGCGGCCACGAGTACCGCTGCCGCGTGCTCAGCCAGTCGCGCGAGCCCGCGTCGTTCGACGTCGCGGCCGCGTTCGGGCTGGCGGTCAACACGCCGGTGTTTCACGTGGTGTGCGTGCACGAGGAAAACGGCCGCCCGATCCAGCTCGAGGATCGCTACGTGAACCCGGCCGCCGCGCCCGAATTCATCGATCAGGATTTCCAGGCCGAGCCACCGTCCGAATACCTGTTCAACAACGTGTCGCACTACGAACTGGAGATCGAGCACGTGGTCGACGCGTCGCTGCCGTCCGGTGAACAGGCGCGGCTGCTCGACATGCGCGCCGACGAGCCGTGCCTCACGCTCACGCGCCGCACCTGGACGAACGGGCTGCCCGTCACGTTCGTGCACTTCCTGCATCCGGGCAACCGCTACCGGCTCGGCTCGCGCTTCAAGCCGGGCGCCGGACGTCACCAGACCTGAACCTTCCTCAGCGCGGGTAAGAGACCACGCGCGGCGCGCGCATGGCGTCGCTGAAGGTCGCTTGCCGTCGCTTGCCGTCGCTTGCCGTCGCTTGCCGTCGCTCGATGTCGCTCGATGTCGCTCGATGTCGCTCGATGTCGCTCGATGTCGCGCGACGTAGTCGATCCGCGCCGCTCAGATCGCCCCGACCTGCCCCGCGCCGCGCGACCACACGACCGGAAACAGCGCATGCTCGAGCGGCGCGCCGTCGGGCAGTTCGTCGGCCAGTCCCGGGAAATCGGGCGACGTCTTCCAGCGGCGCGGCGCATGACGGATATCGTCGCCGACGAAGCGGATCGAGAACGCGCGCCGGCGGTTCTGCGTCCCGCCCGACGCATGCAGCGTCAGCATCCGGAAGCACACCATGTCGCCCGGCTCGAGCGCCCAGTGACGGATCGGGAACGCCGCGCGGTCGGCTTCGATGTCGGGCAGGTCGGCGAGGCTGCCTTCCGGGAACCACTTCGCCTCCTTGTCCATGAACGTGCGCGGCATCAGCCATGGCCCCTGGTGCGAACCCGCGACGAATTCGAGCGTCGATTCGAGCGGCACCGGATCGACCGGAATCCACATGCTGACGTTGTCGTCGCCTTCGATGTTGTAGTACGGCTGGTCCTGGTGCCACGGCGTGCGCTGCCGCGTGCCAGGCTCCTTCACGAGCAGGTGGTCGTGATGCAGCCGCACCGTCTGCGTGCCCATCAGCGCCGCGGCCACCGACGGCGCGGGCGACCGCACGATGAAGTCGCGATACGCGTCGTTGTGCTGCCAGTTGCAGAAGTCCTCGAAGAACCAGCCCGGATCGTCGGGCCGGCTCGCGACCTTCGCGCGCGCGCTCGGCTGCGCGAGGTTCGCGTCGATGCCGGCACGCAGCGCGGCCACTTCGTCGGGCGAGAAGATGCCCTTGATGCATACCGCGCCTTCGTCGCGGAAGGCGGCGATCAGTTCGGGCGTCACGGCTTTCGCGACGCGTTCCTGGATACTCGTCATGGGTTGCCTGTCGATTGATTGAGCCACGGGGTCATGGAATTGCAGGGTCACGGGTTCACGGCGCGGAAGTCAGCTGCTGCTTGGCGCCGTAGATGTCGAAGTCGAAATATTTCGCGGCGATCTTCTGGTACGTGCCGTTCGCGCGGATCGCGACGATCGCGTCGTTCAGCCGCTTCTTCATCTCGGCGTCGCCTTTGCGCACGCCCATCGCGACGCCGTAGCCGGTGATGCGCACGTCGGTCACGTCGGGCCCCGCGAATGCATAACCCTTGCCGCGCGGCGTCTTCAGGAACGAATAGCCGGCTTGCGTCTTGTCCTGAAAGGTCGCGTCGAGGCGGCCGTTCACGAGATCCTGATACACCTGGTCCTGGTTCTGGTACGACACGATCGTCACGCCCTTGGTCGCCCATTCGGCCTTCGCGTAGGCCTCCTGCGTCGTGCCCTGGTCGATCCCGACGCGCTTGCCCGCAAGCGACGCCGCGGTCGGCAGCAGCTTCGAGCCGGCCGGTGCGACGAGCGCGCCCGGCGACGCATACAGCTTGTTCGAAAAGTCGATCTGCTTGAGCCGCTCGTCGGTGGCCGTCATCGCGGACATGATCACGTCGAACTTGCGCGCGCGCAGCGCCGGAATCATCCCGTCGAAACCCTGCTCGACCCACACGCATTTCGCGCGCAGCTGCTCGCAGATCGCATTGCGCAGGTCGATGTCGAAGCCGGCGAGCGAGCCGTCGGGCTGCTTCGCCTCGAACGGCGGATAAGTGGGATCGATGCCCCAGCGGATCGTCGCCGTGTCCTGCGCGAACGAGACGAGCGGCGCGAACGCCAGCGCGGAAGCGAGAAGCCTTGCAGTGCGGTTCATGGTGTGTCCTTTTGGTCTCGACGTGGCGGGGGAAGGCGCCGGGCGTCCGTTGGGGAGCGTCGTGCCGGCTGGCCCGGCGCGGTACGCGAAAGACGGGGACTTCGATGAAGCTGCGATGCAGTCTAGACCGCTTGATTTTCGAGCGCAAGCGGAAGGAATGGATGTGGGGCGGATTGAGGGAGTCGGGGAAATTAAATCGGGGCAAGGAGCGGGATAGATGAGCAAAAAATGGACATTTACACGATTTTCTCCATATTTTGAGCGTTTACCCGGGGTGATGCTTGACTGCCACAGAACGAGTTTTCACGGATTTCCGTCGAGCGAGTATGTCTATACAGCGCGACCGATCGCCGTCTCTCGCAACATTTTCTTCGCTTGAATAGACCATCCATCCTATACCGCACCCGCGTCCATGCGTGACAATGCATACCATCGAGATGTAAGATATAACTTACATTTTCGTGCGGTGAACCTGCGTCGGGAGGTGAACATGCAACTCTATGAAATCGGTCAGGCCGTTGCCAAACGGCGGGCGGAACTCGATCTCACACAGGCCCAGCTTGCAAAACTCGCCGGATTGTCTCGTCTCACGGTGAACCAGCTCGAAACCGGCAAGGTCAAGGATCTTGGAATCAACAAGCTCATCCCGTTGCTCAGCGTGCTCGGCATCGAACTCCTGGCGCAGCCGCGATCGGCCCAAAGCGGCCTCTACAAGGCCGTCGTGAGCTCGAACGTCAGCTATAAGGGTGAATTGACCGAGCGACTGCTGGCGGACGCGCTGACCACGGGACAAATTCCGGCAGGGTACGAATCGCAGATCTCCGTCATCCTCGACGAGGTACCGTTGCCGGTGGTGGTGAAGGCCGCCGAAGAAGCGGCCGCACGCTCCGGCACGCCGCTTCGCGCCATCTGGAAAAACCTGGCCGCATGGTCGAAGGACCTTCATCTGTACCGGGAGGTATGGGCATGACTGCACCGGCCGAATTGCCCGACGGCCCGTGGCAGGGGCTTTTCCGCAAAACGCTGACGCTAATCGACGAGATACGCCAGTACGGCACGGCACATCCGTTCTGGACATTTGGCGGCGGCACCGTCCCATGCTGCGTCACGGACATCGTGTCAGCAAGGACATCGATATCTTCGTACCCGACCCGCAGTACCTCGGGTACGTGAACCCACGCATCAGCGACGCCGCATCCGACATCACGACCGAGTACGAGGAACACGCCGGTTTCGTGAAACTGGTGTTGCCCGACGGTGAAATCGACTTCGTGGTCTCCCGAAACCTGATGTCTCCCGGTTACGACAAATGGATGCTGATGGACCACATCGTCAAGGTCGAGACTTCAGCGGAAATCGTGGCCAAGAAAATGTGGCATCGCGGAGATCGTCCCACCGCGCGAGACCTGTTCGATCTCTGCCTGGTCATCGAGCGGGAGCCGGAGAGCCTGATGGAGGCAAGCGCATTTCTCGTTCGCCATCGAGATACCTTCCTGCATCTGCTCGACGAACGTCGCACGTTCGTTCAGTCTCGCTTCAACGATATCTCGACACTCGGTTACACGCCGTCGTTCGACTACTGCGTGAATCTGGCCGGCGAGTTCCTCCGCCAGCTTCCCGACACCGGCACCGCGCGCAAATCGCATCCCCGCTGACGCCACTGCCCTTTCGCTGCCCCCGAAATCCGCTCGATCTTCGTATACCTCGGCTGCGCGCATGCCACAGCGGTGTCTCGCCGTTCGAATCGGCCAGGTTCACGTCCGCCTTCGCATCCACCAGCAACTGCACGATCCGCACATGGCGCTCGCCGCCGTCGCCGAGCGCAATCGCTTCCAGCAGCGCGGCCGCGCCGAGCCGGTTCACGTGATCGACCTTCACGCCCGTGTCGATCAACGTGCGCACCGTGTCGCCGTGGCCACGCTCGGCCGCCCCTCGAGCGCGCCACCGTCGGCGGCGGCACTCGTGAGCTTCATCAACACAAACGCGCCGACGATCGCCATCCGTTTGAAAAACCCCCGGTGCCTCCTTGCAAGTCCGCCCGCACAGCCGCGCCGGGTCCGGCGAAACCGCGATTGCCCGCGGTCTCGGGCCATGTTAAAAGTCGTCGCACGCATTTGAAAATGAAATGCTCGAATCCGCAAAAGTGCAGAAATGAATAGACCTTTGTTCGACCTCGACCTGTTGCGCGCGCTCGTGATGGTCGCCGACTGCGGCAGCTTCACGACCGCGTCCGCGCGCCTGCATTCGACGCAGTCGACGGTCAGCCAGAAGGTGCGGCGGCTGGAGGAGATCGCCGGGCATCGCCTGCTCGACCGCGGCACGCGCGACGTGCGGCCGACCGACGCCGGCGTGACGGTGCTCAGCTACGCGCGGCGCATGATCGCGCTGAACGACGAGATGCTGGAAGCGCTGTCGGGCGCGACCGTCGCACTGACGATCCGGCTCGGCGTGCCCGACGACTTCGCGGCGGGCCGCACGACCCACGCGCTCGCCGCGTTCAAGCGCGATCATCCGCAGGTGAAGCTCGAGGTGACGTGCGGGCTGAGCCGCGACATCTGCGCGGCCTACGATCGCGGCGAGCTCGATCTCGTGCTGATCAAGCAGCGGCGCGACAGCCGCGAGGCGGTGGTGCGCTGGCCGGAGAAACTGCGCTGGATCGACAGCGCGCAGCATCCGACGATCGACCTCGACCCGGTGCCGATCGTCGTGTTCCCGCCGCGCGGGCTTTATCGCGACGACATGATCAAGGCGATCGAGGAACGCGGCCGCCGCTGGCGGATCAGTTTCACGACGTCGAGCCTGAGCGGGATCCAGGCAGCCGTCGCGGACGGGCTCGGCATCAGCGTGCTGCCCGCGCGCGTGGTGACCGACGACCACGTCGTACTGACCGACGCGCACGGCGGCTTCGCGCCGATCGAGCACATGGACATCGCGATCCTGCATCGGCCGACCGCCGATCCGATGGTCAGCGAACTGACGAAGGCGCTCGCGGCGATGCTGGAGCACGAGCAGGAATGAGCGCAGCGATGCGGGCGGGCATCGACCGGGCGGCGGCGGATGTCGAGAAAACCGACCGTCAGAACATCGTGTTCCCGTTCGCCGCCTGCTCCGGCACCGGCTGGTTCACGTCCCAGTGTTCGACGATCTTGCCGTGTTCGAGCCGGAAGATGTCCACGATCGCGCTGCCGCGCGTGCCGGGTTCGCGCACCGCGTGCACGTGCAGGATCACGTAGTCGCCGTCGACGAACGAGCGCTTGATCTCGCTGTGCGACTGCGGATACTTGTCGCGCAGGAACGCGACGAACTTGCGGAAACCGTCGCGGCCGTCGGCCGCGTTCGGGTTGTGCTGCACGTACCGGTCGCCGACGTACGCGAGGGCGGCATCCGCATCCTTCTCGTTCAGGCCTTTCTCGTAGAACGCGAGCACCGTGCGGCGATTCGCCTCCTGCTGCGCGCCGTCCGCGCCCGCCGCCATCGCCTGCGCGGCCGCCGTCGCGAACGTCGCCGCGGCGATCCATCCTGCGGCCCGTGCGGCCATCGTGCGTGTGCGTCGCATCGTCGTCTCCCGGAAGATCAGGCTGAAGGAAGCCCGATCATAACCGGCACGATGCGGCGCCCGGTTCAGACCAGCGCGCCGTCGCGCGCGACGATCTTCCCCGACGACACGACGAGCCGCCGCGTCGGCCGCGCGACGACGGCCTCGGCGAACGTCAGCGCATCGACCAGCACGACGTCCGCGCGCTTGCCTGCTTCCAGGCCATAGTCGGCGAAGCCGCAACCGCGTGCCGCGCCGTGCGTCACGCAGTCGAGCGCGACTTCGAGCGCGTCGTCGCGGCGGAAATCGTTGCGCATGCCGATCAGCATCGCGCGTTCGAGCATGTCGGGCGAGCCGTACGGCGTCCACGTGTCGCGCACGCCGTCGTTGCCGCCGATCACGGTCACGCCGGCCGCGCGGCACGCAACGACCGACGGCACCGGCACCGCGGCCGGCGCGGTCGTGACGATCGCGACGCCGAGTTCGGCCATCCGCGCGAGCAGCGCGTCGCGCTCGCGCTCGGCGATGTCGCCGAGGCAGAAGCCGTGGCTGATCGTGACCTTGCCCTGCATGCCGAGCGCAGCCGTGCGCTGCAGGATCAGATCGAGCGAATACGCGCCCATCGATCCGCGTTCGTGCAGATGCAGGTCGAGGCCGCGGCCATGACGCTCGGCGATCCCGAACAGCACGTCGACCGCCTCGACCGGATCGCCTTCGATCGCGCACGGGTCGAGGCCGCCGAGCAGGTCGGCGCCCGCGCCGAGCGCGTCGGACAGCAGCGCGGCCGTGCCGGGCCGCTTGAGCACGCCCGACTGCGGAAACGCGACGATCTGGATCTCCACCTGGCCGCGCAGCGTCTCGCGCGTCGCGAGCACGCCGTGCAGATGGCGCAACCCGGCTTCGGTGTCGACGTCGACGTGCGTGCGGATGCGCGTCGTGCCGGCCGCGAGGAACGCGCGCGACAGCGCGAGCGACGCGGCGCCCGCGTCATGGCCGCTCGTCGCGCGGTAATTGCGCTCGTTCTCGATGCGGTCGACGAGACGCGGCCCCACCGCGTTGCGATACCACGGCATCCCCCAGTGGGTCTTGTCGAGATGCGTGTGGCCTTCGACGAGGCCGGGCAGCGCGAGCGCGCCCGCGCCGTCCTCGATCGCGCAGCCGGCGGGCGCGTCGAGCGACGGGCCGACGCGCGCGATGCGCTCGCCGTCGATCAGGATGTCGAGCGCTTCGTCGGCGTGCGTGCGGACGTTGCGGATCAGCAGGTTCGTCATGTCGGTTCCGGTGTGGTCGGTCAATCGTTCAGTCAGTTTGAAGCCGTCGCGATGCACGCACCGCGACGGCGGTCGGGTCGTCAGCGCGTGAAACGCAGCGCCGGCGCGAACGGCGCGCCGGTGTCGCTTTCGCCGCGCCGGAACACCCAGCGTTCGGCCGGCACGCCGGCGACGGCGGCCGCCGCATTCGGCGCGCGCACCGCGACGAAGCTCGCGTCGCAGCCGACCGCGATGCCGTAGTGCGCGAGGCCGAGCGCGCGCGCGCCGGCGTGCGTCGCCATGTCGAGCGCGATGCCGAGCGCTTCGTCGGTATGGAAGCCCGAGCGGTAGCCGACCATCATCGCGCGCTGCAGCATGTCGCCGTTGCCGTACGGCCACCACGCGTCGCGAATGTTGTCGTTGCCGGCGAACACGTGGACGCCCGCGTCGCGCAGCTGCTGAACCGGCGGGAATGCGCAGTCGCCCGGCGCGTTGGTCAGGATCGACACGCCGGCGTCGGCGAGTGCCGCGGCCGCACGCTCGACGTCGCCATGTTCGACCTGGCCGAGCGCATACGCGTGGCTCACGTTCACGCGGCCGCCGAGGCCGGCTGCGCGCGTGCGCGCCGCGATCCGCAGCAGTTGCGCGATGCCGGTCTCGCCCGGTTCGTGCAGGTGGATGTCGATCTTCGCGCCGCGCTTCTCGGCGATGCCGAACACGATGTCGAGCTGGCCGTCCGCGTCGCCGTCGAGCGTCGTCGGGTCGATCCCGCCGACCACGTCCGCGCCTTCGCGCACGGCCGCATCGAGGAGCGCGGCAGTGCCCGGGCACGTCGCCACGCCGGCCTGCGGAAACGCGACCAGTTCGATGTCGACGATTCCGCGCCACTGTTCGCGCGCGGCCATCACGGCGTGCAGGTTCGACATGCCGGTCGTCGCGTCCACGTCGACGTGGCTGCGCATCGCGATCGTGCCGAACGCGGCGGCCTGCGCGATCAGCGCATTCGCGCGCTCGACGATCGGCGGCGCGGCCGCGAGCTGGCGCTTCTCGACCACGAGCCGCTCGCGCAGCGAGTCGACCGATTGGTGCGGCACCCAGCGGTCGCCGACGAAACTCTTGTCGAGATGGATGTGGCCGTCGACGAAGCCGGGCAGCACAACGCGGCCGCCGAGGTCGATCGTTTCGGCGCCGGGTGCGGCAGTGCAATCGGTGCCGATCGCGACGAAGCGGCCGTCATGGACGACGAGGTTGACGGGCCGGCCGCCGGCATCGACGGCGTTGGTGAAGAAGCGATCGGTCATGAGTCGGAATGAGTGGGGCGGCCGCTGCGCGACGCCGACGCGGACAGGGGAAGGCACCGCAGCCGGCACGGCGCGACCGTTGGCAGGGATGTGCGGTCACGATATCGGACGGGGCGGCCAGTGGCCAATTAAATGTCGCGATGCCGCGCATTCGATTTCGCGATATGCGGGCGAGCTGCCCGTCGGGCGTGGCGCGAAGATGGGGTGTGATCACCGGGCGGGCGCCCGCGGGTGCCGATCGTCGCACAATCGGCGCCCTCACGCGGCTGCCGGACGGCGAACCGCATCGTCGAATCTCGGCCGCGCCGCACCGCGATTTGCGCGGCAACAGACTTTACACGTTGTTACCCGGCCGCACCGGACGCGCATCCGCCCTTTCCTTATACTCACGCCGAGTTCGCCACCCGTCCCGGAATTCGTCGGCGAACACGTTGCCGATGCAGGAAACATCATGATGCGCATGCCTTCCACGAAGACCGTTCTGTTCGCCACGCTCGTCGCCGTGGCGGCGCTTCCGCTGACCGCCTGTGTCGCGCCGGGCTACTACGGCGCGCAACCGGGCTATCCGCAGCAACAGTACGCGACGCCCGGCTACGCGCAACCCGCGTATTCGCAACCGGGTTACGTGCAGCCGCAGCAGCCGGCCTATCCGAACCAGGCGCCGCAGTACGACCAGTACGGCAACCCGCAGCCTTACGGCGGCCAGTACGGCAACGGCTACGGCACGCAATACGGCACCGTCGCGAACATCCAGCCAGTCAACGGCTCAGTCGGCACGTCGGGCGTCGCCGGCACCGTCGTCGGTGCGCTGGTCGGCGGCCTGGTGGGCAACCAGTTCGGCCGCGGCCACGGCCGCGATGCGGCCACCGTGATCGGCGCGCTCGGCGGCGCCGTCGCCGGCAACCAGATCGGCCAGCAGATGGGCGCGGCCCAACCGCCGAGCAGCTACCGGATCGACGTGCGGGTGAGCGACGGCTCGACGCGCTCGTTCGACGTGCAGTCGCCGGGCGACCTGCGCCCGGGCGATCGCGTGCAGATCAACGGCAATCAGCTGTCGCGGTATTGAGGCGGATCGCATGCGCCTGAGCTGATCGGGCGCATCACACGTATCGCGGACACCTCACGTCGCGGAGGCGGTATCGAGGCGGATCGCATGCGCCTGAGCTGATCGGGCGCATCACATATATCGCGGCCCCCTCACGTCGCGGACGTATTTCGCGTGTCCGGCGGCGCTTCGTCGCAATGGCCGGCACGCGCTTCACTTCATCCCTCTTCCACGAGTCGGCGCGGCATGCCTGTCGCGCACGGCACTGCGTCGTCACGTTCCTCACGTCGCGCGCCACATGCACGCGTTCGCGTCCAACGCAACGGCAGGTGCGTTCGCATCCGGCTCGTTTCCACGCGCATGCGTTCGGCGCCCCGAGCACGATTGCCTGCGGACTTCGCGAACGCGCAGCGATGCTCCACGCGTCATCCCGACCATCACTCGCGCCTCGGTAGCGCGCTTCACGCCTGTCGATGCGGCGTGCCGATCGCACCGGCAAATGCGTGTGTTTTCGATTAGCATCGGTCGATGCCTTGCCGCGCACGGCGCCGCAGATTCCGACCTTCCGGCACACCAACGACAACACCGACCGATGATCACGATCCGCCTGCTCGACGCCGCCGACGCGGCGCAATTCCAGTCCGTCCGCCTGCGCGCGGTCGACTCGTCGCCGACTTCGTTCCTGCCGACCCGCGACGAGGAAGCCGGCGTCCCGGTCGACGAATTCGCGACGCGCATCACGCCCACCCACGAGCGCGCCGTGTTCGGCGCATTCGACGATGCATCGCTCGTCGGCATCACGGGCGTGCGCCGCGACGCGCGCGCCAAGGTCGCGCACAAGGCGACGATCTGGGGCGTGTTCGTCGACCCCGCGTATCGTGGCCGCGGCATTGCGCAATCGCTGCTCGACGGCGCGACCGCGCATGCGGCGCATGCGTGGAAGTGCAGGCAACTGATCCTGTGCGTGAACGAGATCAACGGCACCGCGGAACGCTTGTATGTGTCTCAAGGGTTCGTCCGGTTCGGCACGGAACCGCGTTCGCTGTTCGTCGACGGCCGCTTCTACGATGAACATCACATGGTCAAGACGCTGGCATGACGCGTCGCGTTCGCGCGCATCGGCCGGCCGCACGCGAACGCCCCTCCACCCCGTTGCGCCACCGCTTGCCGGTGCTCGTCGCGTTGCTGCCTGCCTGGCGATCGTCACGTTCGTCAGCGTCATCGCGCTCACGTTGAATGCATGGATCGCCCCCGGCGATGTGACCATCGGCATGCCCGATACACCGGCGTGCCGAAGTCGTAGTTGCCGATCGTCACGCGGGAAATCGGCTGCACGGCGGGCAGCGGCGGCGTGCCGTTGTAGTCGAACGCAACCGGCCCCTGCACGACGATCGCCTGGAAACACGACGCAGTCACGCCGCTCAACGTCACGTCCGAGATCGCCACGTTCCGCGCGACCGGCGGCCGCGTGTGTACCGCATCGTTCGCGGGCTGATCGTCGCGGTCGAACGCGCCCCATTCATATGTCGTCGTACCATATTGTGCAGCCTAGACGCGATCGAGGCTGGGGATGAATTGGTTGTTTACTCCGTTTATATTGGTTTAATGCCGTAAATGTGAGTACACACTCACTTCCAATTTCGCGCCCCTAGAGATAGGTTGTCGTATGTTTATGCGCAAAAACTTCGACTGAAAAACCCCGCCCGATACGTCCGACGGGGCCACGGCCTTACTCGCCGACTGCGGAAACCCGCTCCACCGCCGGCTCGCGACCAGCCGACGCGGCCGGTTCGAACACCAGCACGACACTGGCCGGATTACGGCCGACAGTCGGCTGCCCGGTTGCGTGCACGTCCTGCACGTGCGCGCTGATCTTCACGTCATGCGTTTCGTCGTAGCCGTCGAAACCGTCGTGTCCGCGCTTCGCCAGCCTGACCGGCCGGCCGGCGCCAGGCACCGTGCCCCGGTCGCCCGCGTTGTCCGTCAGACCGACCTTCACATCGGCCAGGCCGTCAACGCCGCTCGGCGATCCGGACGGCCGCAACAGTACGACGTTGATATCGGGATTCGTCGCGCGCACGCGAATCGGCAACGTTGCGCCGACGGTCTGCTGCGCGCCGCCCGTCGCGTTCAGTTCGACCACATCGCCCAACGCCGAGTTGTCCGGCCTCGAAACGAACAGACTGTCGCCGATGTTCGCGGTCAGCGTGATCTTCTTGACGACCGCCTGCGGCGATGTCGGCCCGGCGTACGTCAGGCCGGCCAATGCGCAGCAAGCGGCGAGCGCGGCGAGTTGATGGTGGATCTTCATTGTGAGGTCCCGCTTTCAGGATGGTTGAAACCCGGTTGCCGAAATAGCCGGCCCGTTTCGAGCGCCCGATCACCATCGCATGAAAAATCGGCATTCCGTTATCCCGAAATTGGCCTGCAATGCGAGGTGGAATTCGCTTCGCTCAGCCGTATGCGTGTGCGATCGAAGCACCCGCCAGCCATTGCGATCGTGCGTCGGATACGCTGCACAGCCAGCAACGATGGCATCCGGCAGATCGCATGCGCCACGGCTTATCACCACGATAGGTCGCGAAACCTCATACCAGAATCCATGAAAACCTTCATGTTTCTGCCGGGTTTCGATTTACCTGTGCAATCTCGAAATCAAACAGGAATTCGCCGCGAACATGCCGTACTCACTTGCGCATCGGTGTCGGTAATTCTGCGTCTGTTCAGCCCCCGCCCGCCGCGCTATCGTTGCTCCACCTTCACAGCCCAGGAGTTGCCTTTGCCTTCCCGCCACGGAGTCGACCTCATCCGCGCCCGCGCGCTGTTCGATCGCGAGCGCCGTGCATTCACCGAAGCCATGCCGATCTCCCGCGCGTTGTCCGCGGAAGCGTCCGAGCATTTGCTGTTCGGCGTGCCGCTGCACTGGATGCAGGACTGGTCGACCCCGTTCTCGCTGGTCGTGAAGGAGGCGCGCGGCGCGACCTTCACCGACGTCGACGGTCATCGTTACGCGGACTTCTGTCTCGGCGACACGGGCGCGATGTTCGGCCATGCACCCGAGCCGGTCGCACGCGCGCTCGCCGAACAGGCGACGCGCGGCTACACGACGATGCTGCCGAGCGAGGACGCCGCCTGGGTGTCGCGCGAACTCGCGCGCCGCTTCAGGCTGCCGGTCTGGCAGTTCGCGCTGAGCGCGAGCGACGCGAATCGCTTCGTGCTGCGCTGGGCGCGCGCGGCCACCGGCCGCAACACGATCGTCGTGTTCAACGGCTGCTATCACGGCACGGTCGACGACGTGTTCGTCGATCTCGTCGACGGCCGCCCGGTGCAGCGCGACAGCCTGCTCGGGCAGTCCTACGACCTGCTCGCGAACACGCGCGTGGTCGAGTTCAACGATCTGGCCGCGCTCGAGGCGGCGCTGAAGGATGGCGACGTCGCATGCGTGCTCGCCGAGCCGGCGATGACGAACATCGGGATGGTGCTGCCCGAGCCGGGCTTCTGGGAGGCGGCGCGCGAACTCACGCGCCGCTACGGCACGCTGCTCGTGATCGACGAAACCCACACGATCAGCAGCGGCCCGGGTGGCTACGCGGCCGCACACGGTCTCGAACCGGACGCGCTGGTGGTCGGCAAGCCGATCGCGGGCGGCGTGCCGTGCGCGGTGTACGGATTCAGCGCCGAATTCGCGGAACGCGCGAAACAGGCGAAGCTGAGCGCACCGCCCGGCCATTCCGGGATCGGCACGACGCTCACCGCGAACATGCTCGCGATGCATGCGATGCGCGCGACGCTCGCCGACGTCGCGACCGATGCCGCGTATGCGCATATGTTCGAACTGGCCACGCGGCTAGCGACCGGGCTCGAACAGGCGATCGCGAAGCATCGGCTGCCGTGGTGCGTGACGCGCATCGGCGCACGCACCGAGTTCCAGTTCACGCCGGTGCCGCCACGCAACGGCACGATCGCCGGCGAGCAGCTCGACAGCGAACTCGAGCACATCGTGCATCTGTATCTGCTGAACCGCGGGGTGCTGATCACGCCGTTCCACAACATGATGCTCGTGTGTCCGCAGACGACGGCCGACGATGTCGACACGCTCGTCGCGCAGTTCGACGCGTGCCTGGGTGAACTGGTGTGATGTGGGACACGCGGTGTGTCCGGCCCGCCTGCATCGGGCCGACCGGACACATGCCCGACGCTACTTCGGCAGATCCGTCGAATCGACCTGCGCGCCGGGCACGCCCACGGAGCACGCACTCACTTCCCGCTCCACACGCAGCGCCGCACACGTATCGACGCGCCTACTTCGGCAGATCCGTCGGATCGAGCTGCGTGCCGGGCACGCCCGCGGTGCGCGCACTCACTTCGAGTTCGTCGCGCAGCGCCGCAAGCGTATCGCCGGCGCCGCCGCCCTGCCCCGACGCCGCACCGCCATCGAGCGCCGGCAGGATGTAGCCGTTCACCATCCGCCGGAACAGCTTCACGTTCTCCGCGTCGCGCAGGCCGCCGCCCACCGGCAGCACGCCCGTCATCACGATCACCGTATTGCGCTTCGGCAACACCGTGATGAATTGCCCCTTGAAGCCCATCGCGTCGAATTCCGGCTCGCTGTCGACGATGTTGTTGATCCACCAGTAGTAGCCGAAGTGCGGCGACACGCGCGGCGCCGTCATCTGCGCGATCCACGCCCGCGGCACCACCTGCCGCCCCTGCCAGTGCCCGCCGTCGAGCACGAGCATGCCGATCTTCGCCATGTCGACGGCGCGCAGCCGCAGCCCCCAGCCGGCCGACACGAGCCCGGTGCGATCCGCGCGCTCCCATGCCGCGCGCTTCATGTCGAGCGGGCCGAACAGGTGCGTGCGCGCATAGCGCTCGACGGGCTCGCCGGCCGCCGCGCTCAACATCGCCGACGCGAGGATCGGGTTCACGTCGGTGTACTCGAACGCGGTGCCCGGCGCGACCTTCGGCGCGGCCGACGCGGCGAGCTTCAGCCGGTCCGGCGCGGTGTAGTAGATCGGATCGTCCTTCGGGCTGAAGTCGTAATGCAGGCCGCTCGACATCGACAGCACGTGCTTCAATTCGATGCCGCGCTTGTCCGCGAGCGCGCCGCCGAGCTCGGGGCGCCACGCGGCAAGCCGCGCGGCCACCGGCTCGTCGAGCTGCACGGCGCCCTGCTCGACCAGGATGCCCGCGACGAGCGACGTCACGGCCTTCGTCACCGAGTACAGCTCGTAGGTCGAGTCGCGCGACGCGTTCGCGCCGTAGCGCTCGAAGATCAGCTTGCCGTCCTTCACGACGAGCAGGCTGTACACGTCGAGCTTCTGCTCGCGGATCCAGCGCGACAGCGCGACGAGCCTGCGCGAATCGACGCCGACGTCTTCGGGTGCGGCCGCCGCGATGCCGGTTTCATGCAGCGGCAACGCGTCGGCCGCGTGCGCCACGGACAGCATCGGTGCCGATGCCGAGGCCAGCGCCCCGCCGCCGATCAGCAACGCGGCAACCCGTGCGAGCAGCCGGCGCATGAACGGCGCAGCGGGCCGCCGTGCATCGGAACGCCACACGGACGAATGGTCACTGAAATTTGCAATCCTCATCAAATCTCCGGTGCATCGTTGAACGCGGTGGCGGTACCGGGCACCCCCTTCGTCTGCCGGCTGCGCTCGAGTTCGTCGCGCAGCGCCTGCGTGGCTGCCGCGCTTTCGACCGGCGGCCGCGCGGGCGTGAGCGCCGGCAGGATGTAGTCGCCGACCATCCGCCGATAGAGGTTCAGGTAGGTCGCGTCGCGCAACCCGCCGTCGGTCGGCAGCAGGCTCGTCATCACGACGACCGCGCGCTGCGCGGGCAGCACCGTGATGAACTGCCCCTTGAAGCCCATCGCGCCGAATTCCGGCGTGCCGCGCTCGACGACATGGCCGATCCAGCAGTAGTAGCCGTAGTCGGCCGCGGCCGGCGATGGCCTCGTCATCTGCCGGACCCAGCCGGCCGGCACGACCTGCTTGCCGTTCCAGCGGCCATTGTCGAGCAGCAGCATGCCGATCTTCGCCATGTCGACGGCGCGCAGCCGCAGGCCCCAGCCACCCGCCACCGCGCCGGTGCCGTCGGCGCCGCTCCAGCGGTAGTGCGCGAAGCCGAGCGGCTCGAACAGCCGCTCGCGCGCGAAGTCGTCCTCGCGCTCGCCCGCGGCGATCGACACGGCCGTACCGACCAGCACCGGGTTCACGTCGATGTAGTCGAAATGCGTGCCGGGCGGCTGCGCGGCACGGCTCGTCACGGCAACCTGCAGCCGGTCGGGCGCGTCGTAGTACAGCGGATCGGTGCCTTCGCGCGTCGTGTAGCGCAACCCGCTCGACATCGACATCAGGTGCCGCAGCTCGATATCCTGCTTGTCCGCGAGTTCGCCCGCGAGATCGGGCCGCGCGGCCGCGATCAGCGGCGCGACCTTCGTCGACGGGCCGAGCTTGCCCTCGCCGTCGAGAATGCCGGCGAGCAGCGCGGTGATCGTCTTCGTCACCGAATACAGCTCGTAGTTGTTGTCGCGCGTGAGGCCGTCGCCGTAGCGCTCGAACACGATCTTGCCGTCCTTCACGACGACCAGGCTGCGCACGTCCATCCGGTCGCGGCGCAGCCATTCGGACAGCCGCACGAGCGGCGCCGAATCGACGCCGGCCGCTTCGGGCACGACGCTCGGCGGGTCCTGCGGCGCGCCGCCGGCAGCCAGCGCCGGGCCGCCGCCGCATGACCCGGCGACGATCGCCGCGGCCGCGAGGCCGCGCATTGCGAGGGAAACGCTCATCGTAGCTCCTGTTGAAACGGCGCCCGCCGCGTCGCGCGGGCGCTCACATCGCAATCGCATCGCGCGACATCAGTCGAGGCACGGCTTGCCGGCCGGCAGGAACTGCCCGCGCCCCGGCTCCGCCGCGAGCAGCCGGCCGTCCTCGACGAGCAGCTCGCCGCGCGACAGGCAATGACGCGGCCAGCCCGTCACCTCGATCCCTTCATAAGGCGTGTAGTCGACCGCATGATGCAGCGACGCATTCGCGATCCGCACGCGCTTGTCCGGATCCCACACGACGATATCCGCGTCGGCGCCGACCGCGATCGTCCCCTTGCGCGGATACAGCCCGTACAGCTTCGCGGGGCGCAGCGACGTCAGCTCGACGAACTGGTGCAGCGACAGGCGCCCGTTGCGCACGCCGTCGAACAGCAGCGGCAGGCGCGTCTCCAGCCCCGGAATGCCGTTCGGGATATGGTCGAACGAGACGGCCTGCCCGCCCGGATGCTTGCCGCACGGATCGTCGTAGTTGAACGGCGCGTGATCGGACGAGAATACCGAGAACACGCCCTGCTTCAGCGCCTTCCACACCGCCTGCTGGTTCGCCGGATCGCGCGGCGGCGGGCTGCATACGCATTTCGCGCCTTCGTAGCCGTCGTGACCGTGATGACCGAGATCGGCGGCCGTCAGATACAGGTACTGCGGGCAGGTTTCGGCGAGAATTGGCAGCCCGCGCGACTGCCCCCAGCGAATCTGCTCGATCGCCTCGGCGCCCGATACATGCACGATCAGGATCGGCACGTCGACGAGTTCCGCGAACGCGATCGCGCGATGCGTCGCCTCGCGCTCGACCACGGCCGGCCGCGCGTGCGCATGAAAATGCGGCGCGACGTGGCCGTCGCCGAGCAGCCGCTCGGTCAGCCAGCCGATGCAGTCCGAATTCTCCGCATGCACCATCACGAGCGCGCCGTGCTCGCGCGCGACCGACAGCACGTCGAGCATCTGCCGGTCGTTCAGCTTCAGGTCGTCGTAGGTCATGTACACCTTGAACGACGTGTAGCCGTTCGCGATCAGCCGCGGCAGCTCGTCGGCCAGCACGTGCGGCGTCGGATCGGCGACGATCAGGTGAAAACCGTAGTCGATCAGCGCGCGCCCTTCCGCGCGCCGGTGATAGTCGTCGACGGCCGCCTGCAGCGACTGCCCCTTCGCCTGCGCGGCGAACGGCACGACGGTGGTCGTGCCGCCGCACAGCGCGGAGCGCGTGCCGGACAGGAAATCGTCGGCCATCTTCAGCCCGTCGGGCATCGGCTGGTCGAGGTGGCAGTGCGCATCGACGCCGCCCGGCATCACGAGCATGCCGCTCGCATCGAGCTCGCGCGGCGCGCGCGGCAGCCCGTGGCCGAGCATGGCCACGCGCCCCGCGCGGATGCCGATGTCGCACGAGAACCGGTCCGCCGCCGTCACGACGTCCGCGTGACGGATCACGAAATCGAGATCGTTCGACATGACGCGCGCCTCAGATCACGTCGCTGAAGAGACGCCCCCAGCCCTTCACCTGCCGCGTGTCGTAGTCGGCGAGCTGCAGCGACTTCCACACGACGGTCGAGATCGTGTCGTAGATCGGAATGCCCGTCTCTTCCTCAAGCGCCGGCACCAGGTGCGCGGCGTTCAGGTTCGTGCAGAAGATCGAGATCGCGCGCGGGCCGGCCTTCGCCACTTCGCGCACCATCCCGCCGATCTGGTCGCCCGTCACTTCGGAGAACGAGAAATTGACCTTCAGGTTCAGATGGCGCTCGGCGATGCAGTTCAGCCCCGAGCGGCGATAGTTGTCGACGATCTTCGTCTGCACGTCGTCGAGATACGGCGTGACGAGGCCGAACTCGTGCGCGTTCGTCTTCTTCAGGATCTCGTTGAGCGCGAGCACCGAGGTCGTGGCGGGGATCCCGGTCGCTTCGGTGATGCGCTGGCACAGCCGCTCGTCGGCCTCGAAGCCGAGCCAGCCGGACGACGTGCCGTTCCATGCGATCACGTCGACCTTCGCGTCCGCGAGCAGCATCGCGGCCTGGATGATCTTGTCGTCGTCGAACTGGCCGAGCGCCTGGCCCGTCAGCGAGATTTCGGTGACGGGAAAGCGCGCGAAGTGCGCGGACACGCCCGGCAGGCCGGCGACCATCGCGCTCGTCAGCGGTTCGAGCGACGTGTTGGACGAAGGGGTGAGCATGCCGAGCAGGGTACGTTTCTTCATGATGGGTTTTCTCTCTACCAATGAATGCAGTCGATGCAGTGAAAGGGGTCGGTCAGACGGGGAGCTTGTTTTCGTAGTCGATCGCGCTGGAGCACACGAACAGGCCGACGCCGGCCGCCGCGAACACCATCAGCGCAAGGAAGTAGGAACCGGTGAACTGCACGATCGCGCCGACGAGGATCGGCACGGTGATGCCGCCGATGTTGCCGCCGAGGTTCATGAGGCCGCCGAGGAAGCCGATCTTGTTGCGTGTGCCGAGCGACGACGGGATGCACCAGTACAGCCCGCACCAGCGCAGGAAGAACAGCGTCGTCGACAGCAGCGCGACGCACACGACCGGGCTCTTCACGTAGGCGACGGAAAAGATCGACACGGTCGCGATCACCGCGGCGATGCCGAACAGCGTGCGCATCACGACGTTCGGACGCCCGCCCGCGGCTTTCCACTTGTCGGCGATCCAGCCGCCGAGCAGCTCGCCGACGAAGCCGCAGAAAAAGATGATGAAGGTCGACCCGCCCATCTGCTTGATGTCGAAGCCGTGCACCTTGTGCAGGTAGTTCGGCATCCACGTGAGCAGCCCGTAGAACACGCTGTTGAAGCACATCCAGCCGAAGAACATGCACCACACCGAGCGGTATTTGAAGAAGTCGCGCGAGCGCCCCGATGCACCGGCCGGCTCGGCCGCGAGGTCGCTCGCGTGCGACGCCTCGATGTAGTCGGCCTCGAGATCGTTGACGCCCGGATGCTCGCGCGGCGTGTTGCGGATGTAGTACCACGCGAGGAAACCGGCCAGCACGGTGCCGACGCCGGCCACCGCGAACGCGAGCCGCCACGAGCCGAGCAGCGCGATCAGGCCGGCGATCAGCACCGCGCCCAAGGCCGCGCCGAGCGGCGCGCCGCCGTCGAGCAGCGTGGCGCCGCGGCCGCGCTCGGTCTGCGTCATCCAGATCGCGTTGAGCTTGCCGCCGGCCGGATAGATCGGCGCTTCGGATGCGCCGAGGCCGAGGCGCGTGAGCAGCAGCGACGGCGCGTTCGTGCACAGCGCGGCGATCGCCTGGAAGAAGCCCCAGAACACGGTCGCCGTCGCGATCACGATGCGCGGCTTGAACCGGTCGGCCAGCATCCCGCCCGGGATCTGCATCACCGCATAGGTCCAGAAGAACGAGCTGAGGATCAGGCCCTCCATCGCCGGCCCGATCTTGAACTCCTGCGAGATGTAAGGCATGGCGACGGACAGCGACGCGCGATCGACGTAGTTGATCGCGATGAGGCTCAGCATGACGACGAATATCTTCCAGCGGACGGCGGACTTGCCGACCGTCAGGGCGGCGACACCGGAGGTTGAAGACATGGACGGACTCCAGGGATGAACGAGGATGGTCAGGACGTCGCGCAACGTTGAGCCGAGTATAGGATTAGAAATTTATAATTACCGTTAGCGTAAACGCTTGGTTTCATTGAATTTGTTTTATCACTATCGTGGTGCAGGGTAAGCCCCGATATCGTGATAAGCTTGCGCCATCATGAGCCAGACACCCCGCAATCCCCTGCTTCTGCGCACGCGCGGCATGGCCGCGGAGATCGCCGCGCGCCTGCGCGTGATGATCGACGAGGGCGAACTGCCGCCCGGCGCGCGGATCGACGAAAAGGAACTGAGCCTCGCGTTCGACGTGTCGAAGACGCCGCTGCGCGAAGCGCTGAAGGTGCTCGTCGCGGAAGGCGCCGTCACGCATCGCCAGTACATCGGCTATCGCGTCGCGTCGATCGACATCGACGATCTCGTGTCGACGTTCGAGCTGCTGCACGGGCTCGAGGCAATGGCGGGCGAATTGCTGCGCAAGCGGATCGGCACGTCGACGCTCGCCTCGCTGCAGGCGAAGCACCGGCGGATGGTCGAGTGTCACGAGGCCGGCAAGCGGGTCGAGTATTTCCGGCTGAACCAGCAGATTCATCAGATGATCATCGACGCGGCCGGCAACCCGGTGCTGTCGGGCATTTATGCGTCGCTGATGTCGAAGGTGCACCGCGCGCGCGGCGCCGCGAACGCGGACACGCTGCGCTGGGCCGAATCGCTGCACGAGCACGAAGCGATCATGGCTGCGCTCGCCGATCCCGACCACGCACGGCTGCCGCAGGTGCTGCGCAGCCATTCGGAGAACACCGCGCGCGAAGTGCTGGCGATCCTCGATCGCACCGGCACGGCCGACGTGTCGGCCAAGCGGGCGGCCGAAGCGTAACGGCCTGCCGGCGAACCGAACGCGTAGCGGGGCCCTGCGAACAGACCGCCGACGGCCTGCTACGCCGCCTTCAACGCCCGTCGCGCCACCTCCGCGAAATACCGCGCGCCGACCGGCAGAATCTCGTCGTTGAAATCGTACGCCGCGTTGTGCAGCGGCACCCCGCCGCGCTCGGCCGCTTCGCCGTTGCCGATGAACACGAAGTTGCCCGGCACCGCCTGCAGGAACGCGCCGAAGTCCTCCGAGATCATCATCGGCTGCACGTCGGCGTTCACCGCGTCGGCGCCCGCGACGTGCGCCGCGGCCTCGACGGCCGTGTCGACCCATTCCGGGGAATTCACCGTCGGCGCGAACTCGTGCGTGTATTCGAACGTGCAGGTCGCACCGTGCGCGCGGCAGATCCCTTCGCTGATCTCGCGCATCCGCGTTTCGAGCAGCGTTTGCACGTCGCGCGCATAGCTGCGCGTGTCGCCCTTGATCGTCACCGTCGACGGCAGCACGTTGCGCAGCCCGTCGGTGATGAACTCGGTGCACGAGATCACCGCCTGCAGGCCCGGATCGAGATTGCGCGACACGATCGTCTGCAGCGCGAGCACGATCTGCGAGCCGATCACGATCGGATCGATGCCCATGTGCGGGCGCGCCGCATGCGTGCCGCGCCCGTCGATCCGGATCACGAAGTTGTCCTCGCTCGCCATGATGCCGCCCGCGCGCGTCGCGAACGTGCCGGCGCGCATGCCCGGCATGTTGTGCGCGCCGAAGATCGCGTCGACCGGGAAGCGCTCGAACAGCCCGTCGGCCATCATCGCCTTCGCGCCGCGGCCATGTTCCTCGGCCGGCTGGAAGATGAAGCGCACGGTGCCGTCGAAGTCCTTGCGCTCGGCCAGCAGTTGCGCGGCGCCGAGCACCATCGACATGTGGCCGTCGTGCCCGCACGCGTGCATCTTGCCCGGCGTGCGCGACGCATGTTCGCGGCCCGGCGCGTGCTCGGCGATGTTCAGCGCGTCCATGTCCGCGCGGATGCCGATCGCGCGCGTGCCGGTGCCGGCCGTCAGGTTCGCGACCAGCCCCGTGCCGCCGATCCCGCGCTGCACGTCGAGCCCGAGCGTCGTCAGGATCCGCGCGACGTAGTCCGACGTGTTCACTTCCTCGAAACCCGTCTCCGGGTGCTGGTGCAGATGCCGGCGCCAGGTTTTCAGCCGGCCCTGCAGCGTGCTTCCTGCCGTTGCGTCCAGTGCGTCCATCGTGCTTGCCTCGTCGGTCGTCAGGTCGTTCGGGGCGCTCAGGCTTCCGCGGCCGCGCGGGTCCGCGTCAGCCAGTCGCGCTGGCGCGCCAGCACCGCGTCGGCCGTCTCGCCGACACACCGCCGGTAGACGCTCGGCGCGGTCGCGCCTTCCGTGTTGATCGCCAGCACACGCGCGTTCGCATCGAGCCCCGCCTGCCGCGCCAGCGCCGGATCGCGCATCAGCACGGTCAGCCCCGCGATGCCCGCCGCGCCCGACTCGCCGGACACGAACGGCACGTCGCGTTCGCTGCCGGCGGCCAGCGCGCGCATCGCCTGCACCGCGTCGTCGTCGTCGATCAGCATGAAGTGATCGATGCCCGGCTCGAGAAAGTCCCATGCGAGCGGCGACGCCTCGCCGCACGCGAGCCCCGCCATCACCGAGTCGACGCTGCCGGTCGCCTTCGTCGCGCGCCCGGCGAGCGCGCTCTGGTACAGGCAATCGGCCTGGCGCGGCTCGACGACGATGAAATGCGGCCGCCGTGCGCCGGCATGCTCCCACAGATAGCTCGCGACACCGGCCGCAAGGCCGCCGACGCCGCCCTGCAGGAACACGTGCGTGAACGGCCGGTTATCGCCGCTGCCATCGCCGTCGCCGAGGTTGCCCTCTCCCGCCGCCTGCGCGAGCGCCTCGGCCGCGATCACGCCGTAGCCCTGCATCACGTCGCGCGGAATCGCCTCGTAGCCGTCGTACGACGTATCGGACACCACGTGCCAGCCGTTCGCGTCCGCGAGCTGCGCGGCGTGCACGACCGATTCGTCGTAGTTGCCGGCGATCCGCACGATCCGTGCGCCATGCGCGGCGATCGCATGCTCGCGCTCCGCGTCGACGTGCGCGTGCAGCACGATCACGCAGCGGCAGCCGATCGCGCGCGCGGCGGCGGCCAGCGCGCGGCCGTGATTGCCGTCGGTTGCGCTGATCACCGTCAGGTCGGCCAGCGACGCCGCGTAGCGGCCCGTGACGAGCCCCTGCGGATCGAGCGCCTCGTTGCGCCGCAACCGCTTCACGAGCCGCATCAGCGCGATCGGCGCGCCGAGCGCCTTGAAGCTGCCGAGCGGCGAACGGCACGCTTCGTCCTTCACGCTGACGCTCGCGACGCCGAGCCGCGCGGCCAGATCGGGCAGCGCGCGCAACGGCGTGCGAGCCGCGCCGACGAGCGGCCAGTGCGCGAGCCACGCGCCGCTCTCGTCGGCCGCGGCGATGTTCATGATGCGGCGCAGCGTGTCGGGATAGTCGGTGCGCGACGCGCGGGGATTGGCGATCAGCATGGCTGGAAGGGCTCCGGAAATGGGCCGCGCGGGCGGCCCGGCGGTGAATGCGGTGCGGGCGCATACGGGTTGCGCACGCCGTCGGTCCGAAAAATAATATTGCGCATCCCGGTCAATAAAATCGCCAAATCGGCGCTCCGGACGCAAAAATTTCTCATTCTTTCGAGGCTGCCGCACCATCATGCCCACTCCACTCGATGCGTTCGATCGCAAGCTGCTGATGGAAGTCCAGCGCGACGCGAACACGCCGCAGACCGAACTCGGCGCCCGCGTGAACCTGTCGACCGCCGCCGTGAACCGCCGCCTGCGGCGGCTCGCGGAAGACGGCGTGATCGTGCGCTACACGGCGGTCGTCGCGCCGGAGAAGGTCGATCATCCGCTGACGATCGTCGTGAACGTCGAGGTCGAGCGCGAGCAGATCGACCAGCTCGACGCGATGAAGCGGACCTTCGAGCGCTGCCCGCAGATCCAGCAGTGCTACTACGTGACCGGGGAATGGGATTTCGTGCTGATCCTCGCCGTGCGCAACATGGATCAGTACAACGCGCTCACGCGCGAGCTGTTCTTCGCGAACAACAACGTGAAGCGCTTCAAGACGCTCGTGAGCATGAGCCGCGTGAAGGTCGGGCTCGAGGTGCCGATGGATCCCGGCGAGTGACGCTCGAACGTCAGCGCCTGTCGGCAGCCAATGAACCGAAAAACGTCGCGACCTTCGCCTTGCTCGTCGTCTGCAATCGCGACATCAGCCCGTGATCGACCTGCCGCAACCCGTAAGTCTCGCCGATGTCGCGCTGCATCCGGCACCACAGATGGCTCGCGATCTCCGCGTCGACCATCGCGCGGTGGGCACGGCCCGTCTGCGGCAAGCGCAGCATGGTCGCGAGGTTCGACAGCCGGTGACTTTGCGCGTGCGGGTAGAGGCGCCGCGCGACGAGCATCGTGCATGCGAACGCATGCTCGGCCGCCATCCCGAGCATCGCGAGTTCGGCCTGCCAGAACCGCTTGTCGAAGCCGGCGTTGTGCGCGACGACGGGATGGCTGCCGACGAACGCGGCGGCTTCCTTCATGACCTTCGCCACCGGCGGCGCCGACGCGATCATGTCGTTCGTGATCCCCGTGAGCGCGACGACGTCGGACGGAATGCGGCGGCCGGCGTTCATGAGGCTCTGGTAGCGGTCGACGATCTGGCCGTCGCGCAGCAGGATCACGGCGATCTCGGTCGCCCTGTCGCCCATGTTCGGAGAAAGCCCGGTTGTTTCGAAGTCGAGTACCGCTACGGTTTGCATGGTCGAATCGGAGGAAGGATAGCTGGCGGCGCACGTCGGCCGGGACGTGTCTCGCCGACGCGAAAGCGCCACAGTGTATCCCCGGATGCCGCGTCGGGCGGCAAACTCGATCGTCATGCGCGGCGCACCGCCGTTTCCATCCGGACGGACCGGCACGCTCGCGCCATCCGCCGCCGAACGGCGGCGAATGTACCGAAGCTTCCGCGCGTCGGTACATCCCCCTTCCCTACATCATCGACAACTGAAGCTCGCCGCCGAATTCACGTCGCCCGAGCCGTTGTAGCGCGCGACCTGCGGATACGGGCACAACGGCCGCGTGCGTCCCGCGCCCCACGACGTCGGCACGTCCGCGTTCGGCACCGCGTTCGTCGTGTCGCGCGCCGTGGCGACGATCGCCGCGGGCGCCTGCCCCTGCTCGACCCACGCGACGAGCGGCGTCAGCATGTCGAACTGGTCGGCCGCTGGCCCGCCCGAGCAGTGGTTCATGCCCGGCACCGGATAGAAGCGCGCGAAGCCCGACGCGTCGCCGCCGTTCGCCTGCGCGAGCCGCCCGTACCAGTCGCTCGTGTCGTTGAACGAGAACACCGGGTCACCGGTGCCGTGATAGACGAGCAGCTTCGCGCCGCGCGATTTCAGCGCGGACAGGTTGGTCTCGTCAGGCGGCGTCATGAACGACCACGACGATTGCGTGTACACGCCGTTCGTCGCGAAGATCGCCGGCGCGTCGTTGTCCATGTCGAAGCCGAGCGCGAAGCCGGTGAGATTCGCGAGCGTCGCGGCGGTTTTCGGCGGCGTCATGAACGTGAATGCCATCGCGGCCGGGTCGAGCGTGACCGAATTCGACTGCTTCCACGCGGCCCAGCCGCCGCTGGCCATGCCCGGATCGTACGGAAAGCTCGCATAGAGCGCCGTGCCCGCGCTGTTGCGCGCGCCCGCGAACACGTTCTCGAGCGCGCTCTTCTGCGCGGTCGTGAGGCACGCGCCGGTGCGCGTGCCGTTCGCGCAGGTCGGGATGTCCGTCTCGACGCTGAAATGCGCCTGGCACGCGGCGACGTCCTGCACCATCCCGTCGGCCACGCCATCGAGCGCATCGCACTTGTCGAGAATCTTCGCGCCGACGAACCGGCGCTCCGCATCGGTGAAGCCGCTGCGGATGTCGGGCAGCCCGTTCGAGCCCGTCGCCGATGCGATCTTCGCGAACTGCTGCGCGCCGTACATCTCGCCGATCGCCGCCTTCGGCAGATGGAAGCCCGGATCGCCCGCGATGATCCCGTCGTAGTCGCCCGCGTTGCGCACGGCCGTGACCATCGCGTGCCGGCCGCCGTTCGAGCAGCCACCGAAATAGCTGCGGTCGGGCGTCTTCCCGTATGCGAGCCGGATCACCTGCTTCGCCATCGGCGTGAGCGCGTCGACCGCGCCGTAGCCGTAATCGATGCGCGCCTGCGGATCGAGGCCGAACAGCGGGTTCTGCGCGGCGCTGTGCCCGGAATCCGAGCTGATCACCGCAAAGCCCTGGTTCAGCGCGTCGGTCAGCGGGCCGCCGCCGCCGATTTCGCCGGTCGCGGTCACGACGTTGCCGTCGAGCCCGCCGTTCGCCTGGTAGAAGAAGCGGCCGTTCCACGCTTTCGGCAAGCGCATCTCGAAGCCGATCGCATAGGTCTTGCCGTCCACCGCGCTCACGCGCTCGTTCATCTTCCCGTCGATCACGCAGTGCTCGGCGATCGGCTTGCCGGCCACCGTCAGCGCGCCGGCGGGCGCGGTCGTCACCGACGTGAACGACGTGTTCGCATACGCGAGCTTCGCGGCGAGCGCGTCGCACGTCTGCGCCATCGCGGCCGGCGTCGCGGCGCTCAGGTGCGTCGGCGTGGCGCTGACCGAATCGTCGCCGCCGCAGCCGGCGAGCATGGCCGCCGCGGACAGCGGCGCAATACAGAGGAATGCAGATTTCCTGTTCAAGATAGCTCCCGTTCGTCTGGCTGCCGGATCAGAACATGTGCCGCACGCCGACCATCGCGCCGAGCTGCCCCATCCCTGCGCCGGGCGTCGTGCCGGGCCCGCCGCCGCTGACCGCGTAGCGTGCATGCGCGCTGTTCCACAGATACGACGACTGTGCGTAGACGGCCGTGCGCTTGCTCAGCAGATAGGTCGCGCGCAGCGTGGCCATCGTCGCGCGCGTGTCGTGCGCGCTGTTGACGATCCGGTAGCCTTCGCCGTCGACGACGAAATCGGGCTTCACCGCATACGACGCGCCAAGGAAGAACAGGTCCGAATGCGCGCCCGGCGCGGCCGGCGAACCGGTCGACACGCGCCGCCCGATCCAGCCCGCGCCGATCCGCGCGCCCGCCGCCTGCGCATACGCGCTCACGTGCGTGCGCGCGTCCTTGCCGCCGCTGCTGGTAAAGGCGACCGGCGCGACGCCGTCGAAGAAGTTCGCGGCCGCGCCGGTGCCGCCGCGCTGCTCCTCGTACGACGCCGCCGCACCGAAATACGCGCTGTCGTACTTGAGCATCACCGACCAGTTGCGGCACTGGACGGCATCGCCCGGCACCTGCCCCGCGCAGGTGCCCTGCCCCGGCGAGTTGCCGGTGCCCGCGCCGTCGCGGCCGAACGAATACGCGGCGCCGAGCGTCACGCCGCGATAGGTGCCGACGTAGGTCACCGCGTTGTCGGCGCGGCCGTTAGGCACGTATGCGTCGAACGAGCCGAGCCCGTAGATGTCGGGGCCGATGATGTCCGCGCCCTGCAGCGCGAGATAGGTCATCGTGTACTGGCGGCCGAACGCGAGCGTGCCGAAGCCGCTCTTCAGCCCGACGAACGCCTGCCGCCCGAACAGCCGGCCGCCCTGGCCGAGATCGCCGCCGCGCACGTTGAAGCCGCTTTCGAGCGTGAATACCGCCTGGTAGCCGCCGCCGAGATCCTCGGTGCCGCGCAGGCCCCAGCGCGACGGCAGCTCGCCCGTCACGCCCGGCATGCGCACGACGTGGTCGCCGGCCGCGTTCGCGTGCGACACGAACTCGACTCCCGTATCGATGATCCCGTACAGCGTCACGCTCGACTGCGCGTGCGCGCCGGTCGCGGCGAGCGCGCATGCGCCGGCCGCCAGCAAGGCTTTGGTGTGCTTCATGGTGTTCGTCTCCAGACCTGTGTCGTAATCGCGCTCTACCGGCGCTCGTGGTTGAAATGGGAAGAAATCAGTCGTGCGCCTGCGGGCGCCGGATCAGCACCAGCGCAGCGACGGCGGCGACGAGCGTGACGGGAATGCTCGCGCCGATCACGACCGACGCGCTGCGGCCCATTGCGAGCAGTTCGGCGGCGGCGAGCGGCCCGACCACCGAGCCGAGGCGGCCGACGGCAACGGCGGAGCCGACGCCGGTGCCGCGCATCGCGGTCGGGTAATAGATCGCGGCCAGCGCATACAGCACCGACTGGCCGCCGACGACGAACATCCCGGCCGCGAACGCGGCGGCGGACAGCCACAGGAGTCCAGGTGCGATCGCCAGCGCGGCAAGCGACAGCACGATCCCCGCGTACATGCCACCGACCACGCGCGATGGACGCAAGCGGTCCATCGACATGCCGATGCCGAGCACGCCGAGGCCGCTGCCGATGTTGAAGAAGATCTGCACGATACCGGCCTGGCTGCGAGCGAGCCCCTTCGCGGCCATCAGCGACGGCAGCCAGTTCAGCAGGAAATACAGCACGATCAGCGTGCAGAAGTAGCTGAGCCACAACGCCAGTGTCGTGCCGGTGCGCGAGCCGCCGAACAGCGTCTGTCCGACGCTGGGGCGCGCCGCGCCCGATGCGCTGACGTCGAGGAACGCACGCGATTCGGGCAGCAGTGCGAGCAGCAGCGGCGCGAGCAGCAGCGGGCCGACACCCCCGACATAGAAAATGTGCCGCCATTCGGTGTCGCCCGCGAGCAGCACGCCGATCAGCGACGCGATCACGCCGCCGAACGGAATCCCGCAGTACATCACGGCCACCGCGCTGCTGCGCGAGCGTGCGTCGACCGCTTCCGACGACAATGCAATGAGGTTCGGCATCGCGCCGCCAAGGCCGAGGCCGGTCAGCGCACGAACGGCGACCAGCATCGCGAAGCTCGACACCTGCGCGGTCGCGATCGACAGCAGCCCGAACAGGCAGACCGACGCGATCAGCACGTGCTTGCGGCCAACCCGGTCGGCCAGCCAGCCGCCGAGCATCGCGCCCGGCAGCAGGCCGAACGTGCCCGCGCTGAACGCGAGCCCCATCTGTGAAACCGAGAGCCCGAATTCGTGGGCCATGCGCGGTGCCGCGACGCCGACCGACTGCAGGTCGAGCCCCTCGAGCAATGCGATCGCGAAACACAGGCCGAGCGTCGTCGCGACGGCCGGCCTTGCGGCAACGGAAGTGTCCATGTCGTCTCCTAACCGTGACTCGCGCGGCATACGCGGAACGCATGCGCGGTGTCCTTGCTTTATCGTGATCGGGTCTCGTCAATTTATCAGGTAACCTGATTAAGAACCCGAAAGAAAATCCCGTCGAGGGACGGGATGATTTAATAACAGGTAACCTGATATTTCAAGTGTCGCGAGCGCGGTGTTAACCCGCAACCCGTTCGCAACCCGGGCCACGCTGCGGCGTGGCCCGGCGCGGCCGGCGGAACCGGAACGAAAGACGCGGCGGCGTGCTCAGTCGCGCAGGTTGCGCACGAACAGTTCGAGCGTGCGGTGAACCTGCGCGACGTCGTCGGCGCTCACGTCGTCGCCGAGCATCCGGCGTTCGAGCGGCCGCAGCACCTGCTCGCATTCGCGCAGGATTGCCGAGCCCTCGTCGGTCAGACGCAGCAGGATCACGCGGCCATGGCTGGGATCGGCCTCGCGCGTCACGAAGCCGCGGGCGGCCATCGCAACCATCACTTCGTTCGCGGATTGCGGCGTGATGAACGAGCGCACCGCGAGTTGCGCATTGGACAGCGCGCCGCGCGCCTCGAGCACCGACAGCGCCGTGTACTGCGCGAGCGTCACACCGAGCGGCGCGAGCGCATCGCTCATCTGGCGGCGCAGCAGCCGGTCGAGATTGCCGATCAGGTAGGTAAGCCGCTGCTGCGAACGCATGCGCGGCCTGGCTTCGCTGGCGCGGGCCGTGCGTTTCGTGCCGGCCGGTTTGACGGGTGTCGAGCTCATGAACGTGTCGGAAGGAGGATCGCGGGCCATCTTACCTCACGCGGTCCGTATATCGGCCCGCACGGCGGCTCGTGCCGGCCGCGAGCCGCCCCGGGCCGTCCACGCCCGGCTCGGACGAACCTTATGCCGCGGCAGCCGGCAACGCCGCGCGGCAGCCCGCGTCCACCAGCGCGAGCCGGTGTGCGAATGCCGCGAGCGGATAGTCGAAGAAGTAGGTGCCGACCGCGCGCTTGCCCGCACGGAACGAATCGTCTCCCGGCGCATCGCCGACGATGCGCAGCGTGCGCGCCCACGCGAACGCGAGCAGCAGCCAGCCGACCAGCGCGAGATAGTCGTCCGCGACCCGGTAGGGCAGATCCGGATCGTGCTCGCTCGCGCGGATCACGCCGGCCGTCACGCGCTCGAGCTCCGCGCACAGCGTGGCGACGCGCGCCCCGGCGTCCCTCGCCCGCTCGTCCGCCGCCTGGACGCTCTGCGCGGCTTCCGCGCGAATCAACTCGAGCAGCGCATGCAGCGCCTCGCCGCGATCCCCCAGCACCTTGCGCACCAGCAGATCGATCGCCTGGATCTCGTTGGTCCCTTCGTACAGCATCGACACGCGGCAATCGCGCACCGTCTGTTCGATCCCGTATTCGTGAACGTAGCCGTAGCCGCCGAATACCTGCAGCGCGTTCGACGCGGCCGCGAAGCCGTTCGCGGTGAAGAACGCCTTGGCAATCGGAGTGAGCAACGATGCCAGCCGCGACGCCGCGAGCCGTGCCGGCGGCTGCGGATCGTGCGCGGCGACGTCGAGCCAGTGCGCGATCCAGTAGCCGATCGCGCGCTCGCCTTCGACGATCGCCTGCGCATCGAGCAGGATGCGGCGGATCGCGGCATGTTGCGCGATCGGCGCCGCCCTGCCCTGCACGCGTTCGCGCGCATAGGCCGACGCGGCCTGCCACGCGCTCTGCGCATGCCCGACACCCTGCATGGCGACCTGCAGGCGCGCCGCGTTCATCATCACGAACATCGATGCGAGCCCGCGATGCGGCTCGCCGACGAGCCAGCCCGCGGCCGCGTCGAAACGCATCGTGCAGGTCGGGCTTGCCTTCAGCCCCATCTTCTTCTCGATGCCGTCGCACCAGACGCCGTTGCGCACACGGCCGCCCGGCGCGTCGAGCCACTTCGGCACGACGAACAGCGACAGCCCCTTCGTTCCCGCCGGCGCATCGGGCAGCCGCGCGAGCACGAGGTGCACGATATTGTCGGTCAGGTCGTGCTCGCCGCCGGTGATGAACAGCTTGCTGCCGCTGATTCGGTAGCCGTCGGCGGCCGGGTCCGGCACTGCCTGCGTGCGCAGCAGGCCGAGATCGCTGCCCGCCTGTGGCTCGGTGATGCACATCGTCGTCAGCCACTCGCCGCTCGCGATCTTCGGCAGCACGTCGCGCTTCAGGCGCTCGCCGCCGTGCGCGCGCAGGCACGCCACCGCGCCGTGCGTGAGCCCCGGCGACATCAGCCACGCGTGGTTCGCCCCCGCGAGCATCTCCTGCAGCGCGACGTCGAGCAGATGCGGCAGCCCCTGGCCGCCGCAATCGGCGTCGAGCGCCAGCGTCGGCCAGCCGGCGTCGACGTAGTCGCGGTACGCGTCGCGAAAGCCCGCCGGCATCGTCACTCCGGCACCGTCGAACCGGCAGCCCTCGAGATCGCCGGTCGAATCGAGCGGCGCGATGCGTTCGACCACGAAGCGGGCGGCTTCGTCGAGCACTTGCCCGGCAGTCGACAGGTCGAGCTCCGCCCAGTCGGGCACGCGGCGCCACAGCGCCGGCGCATCGAGCCATTCGCCGATCACGAACAGCATGTCGCGCAATGGCGCGCAATACGCGTTGCTCATCGCGCGCACCTCATGCCCGGCGCGCCGTGCCGGCGACGATCACGCCCGTGTCGGCCGCGCCCGGTTCGTACATCGCGTCGACCACTGCCGCACGGTGCATGAGCACCGCGCGCTGGTTGATCGAGCCCTTGTCGGTGACTTCGCCGAGATCGAGCGAAGGCGGCGTATCGAGCACGCACAGCCGCGTGACGAACGTCGCGCTGCCGGTCGCATCGCGGTTCAGGCGCTCGAGCAGGTCCGCGAAGAACGCCCGCACCGCGGGCGCCTCCAGGACGGTGCGCACGTCGGCATCCGGTGCCACGCCGGCCAGGCGACGGCAATCGTCGACGCGCGGGAAGATCATCACGCCGACGTCGTCGCGGTTCATCCCCGTGACGACCGCGTCCTGCACGTACGGCGCGCCGTTCGATACGATCCGCGCGCGCATGGGCCCGACGCTCACGAAGGTGCCGGACGATAGCTTGAAATCCTCCGCGATGCGCCCGTCGAACATCAAGCCGATCTCCGGCCGCGCGGGATCGACGAAACGCACTGCATCGCCGCTGCGGTAGTAGCCCTCCTCGTCGAATACCTCGCGCGCGTCGTCGCCGCTCGCGCGCCAATAACCGGCCATCACGTTCGGCCCGCGAAAGCGCGCCTCGAGCTTGCCGTCGACCGGCACCAGCTTCGCGTCGCAGCCGGGCGCGGGCAGGCCGATGTAGCCGGCCCCCGACACCGGCCCGGTGGTGAACATGCACGATGGCGCGGCCTCGGTCATCCCGAGGCCCGCCATGATCCGGATGCGCTCGCCGCAGTGCGCGAGCGTCACGCGCTCGAGCCGGTCCCACGCGGCCTGCGACAGTCCGGCGCCCGCGAAGAAATACATCCTCACGCGCGAGAAGAAGGTTTCGCGCAGCGCGGCATCCGTTTCGAGCGCCGCGGTCAGCTCTTCCCAGCCCTTCGGCACGTTGAAATACACGGTGGGCGCGATCTCGCGCAGGTTGCGCAGCGTCTCGCCGAACTTGCCGGCGACCGGCTTGCCGTCGTCGATGTACAGCGTGCCGCCGTTGTACAGCGCGATGCCGACGTTATGGCTGCCGCCGAACGTGTGATTCCACGGCAGCCAGTCGACCAGCACCGGCGGCTCCAGACCGAACTGCGGAAACGTCTCGAGCAGCATCTGCTGGTTGCTGCACAGCATCCGGTGCGTGGTCGGCACCGCCTTGGGCAGCCGTGTCGATCCCGACGTGAACAGGAATTTCGCAATCGTGTCGCCGGTGATCGCATCGTGCGCGGCATCGACGCTGCCCGGTGTCGTGTCGAGCAGCGACGAGAAACGCGTGACGCCGTCCATCCCGTCGGGTGCCGACACGACCACGCGCTCGACATCAGGCGGCACCGACGCGTCGAGCGCGGCACGAAACGCCGCGCCGTCCGACGCGAAGACCAGCCCCGGCGTGAGCAGGGCGAGCGCGTGGCGCAGCTTGCCGTAATCGCTCGACACGAGCGAATACGCGGGCGACAGCGGCGCATGCGGAATGCCGGCCCACATCGCGCCGAACGCGAGCTGCAGATGTTCGAGGTCGTTGCCCGACAGGATCGCGACGGGCCGCTCGGCCGACAGCCCGCGATCGAGCAGCGCCTGGCCGATCGCGCGGGCGCGCTCGAGCATCTGCGCATACGTGATGCCGATCCACGTACCGTCGGGCCCGCGCCGCGCGACCAGCCAGCGGTCCGGATGCGCGCGCGCGCCGCTCGCGAGCCGGTCGGTCAGCCGGTGCGGGTACGCGCCGAGCGGGGTCGTCGCGCGCAAGGTCCAGCAGCCGTCACGTTGCACGATCTCCGGCGGCGCCGTGCCGATCGCCACGGGGCGATAGCCGGCGGGAACGCGCTGTGCGGCAGCCGCGTCGCGCAGTTGGGTCGGATCCGCATCCAAGTTCTGTCTCCGGTCGGTTCCGCCCCGCGCGCGTGCGCGCGCCGGGCGGAGACTTCATTGTGTCGTTGTCTTAACTGGGGCGCCGCGGCGCCCGGGACTGCTCAGATCGGGTAGTGACGCGGCGTGGTCTGGACCGTGATCCAGCGCAGGTCGGTAAACTCGGCGATCGACGCCTTGCTGCCGAACCGGCCGTAGCCGCTTGCCTTCACGCCGCCGAACGGCATCTGCGCCTCGTCGTGCACCGTCGGCCCGTTGATGTGGCAGATGCCCGATTCGATCTGCTTCGCGACCTGCATCGCGCGCGCGATATCGCGGCTGAACACCGCCGCCGACAGCCCGTACTCGCTGTCGTTCGCGGCCGCGAGCGCGGCGGCGTCGCCGTCGACGCGCTGCACGGTCACCACCGGCCCGAACGATTCGTCCGCATACAGCTGCATGTCGCGCGTGACACCGTCGACGATCGTCGGCTGCATCACCGCGCCGCTGACTTCACAGCCGAGCGGCAGCGCGGCGCCGTGCTCGCGCGCGTCGTCCACCATCGCCGCGATCCGCTGCGCGGCGGCCGCGCTTTCGAGCGTGCCCAGCACGGCACCCGGCGCGGCCGGGTTGCCGGCCTTCAGCGTGCGTGCCTTCGCGACGAGCCGTTCGACGAACGCATCGGCGACCTTGCGATCGACGATCACGCGCTCGGTCGACATGCAGATTTGCCCCTGGTTGAAGAACGCGCCGAATGCGACTGCCTCGACCGCCGCGTCGAGATCGGCGTCGTCGAGCACGAGCACCGGCGCCTTGCCGCCGAGTTCAAGCAGCGCCGGCTTCAGGTGCTGCGCGGCGAGCGTCGCGACGATGCGGCCGACGCGTGTCGAACCGGTGAAGTTCACGCGGCGCACCGCCGGGTTCGCGATCAGCCGCTCGACGATCGCCGGCGCATTCTGCGGCGCATGCGTGATCACGTTGACCACGCCGTCGCCGAGCCCTGCGTCGTGCAGCACGCTGCCGATCAGCCGGTGCACGCCCGGGCAACCCTCGGACGCCTTCAGCACCACCGTGTTGCCGCATGCGAGCGGCATCGCGAGCGCACGGGTCGCGAGAATCACCGGCGCATTCCACGGCGCGATCCCGAGCACGACACCGCACGGCTGGCGCACGGCCATCGCGAGGCTGCCGGGCACGTCCGACGGGATCACCGCGCCGTCGATCTGCGTGGTCATCGCGGCCGCCTCGCGCAGCATGTTCGCCGCGAGCATCACGTTGAAGCCGTACCAGTTCGCCATCGCACCGGTTTCCGCGCGGCCGGTTTCGATGAATTCGCCCGCGCGCGCGTCCATCCGGTCGGCCGCCGCGAGCAGCCGCCGACGGCGCTCGGTCGGCGCGAGCGCGGCCCACGCGGGGAATGCGCGCGCCGCTGCCGCGACCGCTGCGTCCGCGTCGGCAAGCGTCGCCGCGGCGGCGCGCGACGCCACCTGTCCCGTCGCCGGATCGATCCGGTCGAAGGTCCCGCCGTCCGACGCGCCGCGCGACACGCCGTCGATCAACAAACTCACTTCGTGCATTTCCGTGTCTCCACTCGGATCCGGTTGCGTGCGGCGGCGCGCGTCAGCGCTTGTACGCCTGCAGGCCCGGCTTGATGCTCTTGTCGTCGAGGAACTGCTTGAGGCCCTGCTCGCGCCCGCCTTCCGGATCGCGGTAGTTCGCCTGGTCGAGCTTCGCGTACAGGTAGTCCTCGTTCTGCTCCCAGGTCAGTTCGCGGCAACGCTTGAAGCCGTGCTTCGCGTTACGGATCACGACCGGGTTCTTGTCGAGCAGCTTCGCGGCCAGCGCGCGCACCTCGTCGCGCAGCTGCGCGCGCGGCACGCTCTTGTTGACGAGCCCCATCTGCGCGGCCTGCGGGCCGGTGAAGGTGTCGCCGGTCATGATGTAGTAGAGCGCCTGGCGATGTCCCACGGTGTCGGCCATCGCCTTGCTGACGAGGTTGCCCGGCGGGATGCCCCAGTTGATTTCCGACAGGCCGAACACAGCTTCGTCGGCCGCGATCGCGAGGTCGCACGCGACGAGCGGCGAGAAGCCGCCGCCGAAGCACCAGCCGTTGACCATCGCGATCGTCGGCTTCGCATACATGCGCAGCAATTGCCACTGCCAGCGGCTCGCGTCGCGGCGAATCTTTTCCTGCAGGATTTCCGGGCCCGCGTCGACTTCGCGGAAATACTCCTTCAGGTCCATCCCGGCCGTCCAGGCGTCGCCCTCGCCGGTCAGCACGAGCACCTGCGCCTCGGCATCGAGTTCGATCGCCTCCAGCACGTCGATCATCTCCGCGTTCAGCGTCGGGCTCATCGCGTTGCGCTTGTCCGGACGGTTCAGCGTCACCCATGCGATCCCGCCCTCGACCTCGACCTTCACCGTTTTCCAGCGCCCTTCGTAACCCATTTTCGTTCTCCAATGACGATGCCGCCCTGTGCGACTCGCGACCAATTTACTATCAGGTAACCTGATATGTAAAGTAGAATGGAAGCGGCTCCGGACAAACCCCTAAACGGGCCCGGACAGCCGATTTCGCGCCGTGCCGGCCGACGAATCACGACATGAGGAGACACGCTTGGATATCGACAACCTGATCGCCATCGACACGCACGTGCACGCCGAAGTGTCGTGCTGCCAGCCGCCGGACCTGTTCGCGAAGGCATTCGACGACGCGGCCGACAAGTACTTCGGCACCGTGCTGAAGCAGGGCCGTCGGCCGACCATTCCGGAGACGATCGCGTATTACCGCGAGCGCCGGATCGGCTTCGTGATGTTCACCGTCGACTGCGAGACGAACATCGGCCGGCGGCGCATTCCGAACGAGGAAATCGCGCAATTCGCGCAGGACAACGCCGACGTGATGATCGCGTTCGCGAGCATCGACCCGCACAAGGGCCGCTTCGGCGCGCGCGAGGCGCGCCGCCTGATCGACGAGCATGGCGTGAAGGGCTTCAAGTTCCACCCGACGATGCAGGGATGCTTCCCGAACGACAGGCTCGCATATCCGATCTACGAGGTGATCGCGGAATACGGGTTGCCGGCCGTATTCCACAGCGGGCATTCGGGGATGGGATCGGGGATGCGCGGCGGCGGCGGGCTGCGTCTGAAGTATTCCGAACCGATTCACCTCGACGACGTCGCGGCCGACTTCCCGGACATGAAGATCGTGATCGCGCACCCTTCATGGCCGTGGCAGGAGCAGGCGCTGTCGATCGCGCTGCACAAGCCGAACGTCTACATCGACCTGTCGGGATGGTCGCCGAAGTACTTCTCGCCGGAGCTGGTGAAATACGCGAGCACGCTGCTCAGGCACAAGGTGCTGTTCGCGTCCGATTTTCCGCTGATCCGGCCGGACCGCTGGCTCGAGGATTTTCAGGGTGCCGGGTTCCGGCCCGACGTGCATTCGCTGATTCTGAAAGACAACGCAGTCGCGTTGCTGGGGCTGCAGGCCGCGCAGCAGTCGTGACCCGTCCGGCCGTGACGGCGCCGGCAGCGCGCGGCGGCGCGACCGACCGCGCTGCCGCCCGCACCGGCGCGCTCAGTTCGCGGGCTTGCCCGCGAATCGCGCGGTCGGCAACCCCGCGTAGCGCGTCCGGGCGACGAACACGCCGCCGGCATCGGCATCGCTCGCCAGCGCGTCGTCGCTCAACCCGACACGCGCGCTCGTCACGTACAAGCGGCCTTCACCGTCGATTGCGACGCAGCTGGGCTGCGCGGTCGGCACGGCCACGCGATCCGTCTCGACGCCATCGGGCCCATAACGCACCACCCGCCGGCCGCCCCACTGCGCGTTCCACAGCCCGCCGTCGCGATCCATCGTCGAGCCGTCCGGGTCGCCGTCTGCATCGGTCAGTCGCGCGAACGGCCGCACGTTGGCCACGTCGCCGCCCGCGCGGTAATCGCAGACGAGAATCTCGCGCACCATCGAATCGCAGAAATGCATCTTCGCGCCGTCCGGCGAGAACGCGATGCTGTTCGCGATCGCGGCCGCCGGCAATGCAAGCCGTTCGAGCGTGAGGTCCGGATTGAGCCGGTAGAAGCCGCCGACCGCGCGCGGCGGATCGCCGCCTTCGTCCTTCATCCCGAACACGAACGCGCCGAACGGATCGCAGCGGCCGTCGTTCAGCCGCGTCGGCAGGTCGGATTCGACGTCGACGATCCGCGTGAATTCGCCGCTGCGCAGATCGAAGAACGCGAGATGCGTCGCAAGCCCGACCAGCAGCACGTCGGGATCATGCGTGAGCGCGAAGCACGCGAGCCGTTCGGGCATCGGCCACTGTGCGAGGTCCGAGCCGTCCGCGCGGCAGCGCCACAGCCGCGCGCCTTCGATGTCCGTCCAGTACAGCGCGTGCGTCGCGTCGCACCACGTCGCGCCTTCGCCGAGCGTGTTGCGGCTGTCGACCAGCAGCGCCGCCGCCGTGCCCGGATGAGTCTGTTGCATGCCGTCTCCCGATGTCTTTCGCATTCGCAGGCGGCCGCGCGTTCGTCAGGGTCAGATCTTCATCGCGCGCCGCTGGTTGCGACGATACTGGTCGAACAGCACCGCGAGCAACAGAATTCCGCCGCGTATCAGATATTGGTAAAAGGTCGGCACGTTCAGGAGGCTCATCGCGTCCTGCACGGAGCCCATGATCAGCACGCCGACCAGCACGCCGGAGATCGTCGCGACGCCGCCCGTCAGCGACACGCCGCCGAGCACGCACGCGGAGATCACGCCGAGTTCGAGACCGACCGACGTCTTCGGGTCGCCGAGGCTCATCCGCGACGCGAGCATCACGCCGGCGAAGCCGGTCACGAGGCCCTGCAGCACGAACACCGCGATCTTGATGCGCATCACCGGCAGCCCCGCGAGCAGCGCGGCCTCGCCGTTGCCGCCGACCGCCAGCACGTTCTTGCCGAACACGGTCTTGCGCAACAGGAAGCCGAACACGACGAAGCCGACGATGTTGCTCCAGATCGGATACGAGATGCCGAGGAACGAGCCGCCGCCGAGATCGAAGAAGCGCTCCTCGGAGATCATCACCGCGTCGCCGTTCGACGTGATGAACGCGAGCCCGCGCACGACTTCCATCATCGCGAGCGTGACGATCAGAGAGTTGATCCGCCAGCGCGCGATCAGCACGCCGTTCACGAGCCCGACCGCACCGCCCGCGAGCACGCCGGCGGCGATGCCGAGCACGACGCTGTGCGTCGCGGTGATCAGCGTCGACGCGACGACGCCCGAGAACGCGACGATCGACGCGACCGACAGGTCGACTTCGCCGAGCGCGAGCACGAACATCATCGTCACCGCGATCGAGCCGATCAGCGTGACCGACAGGAGCAGGCCCTGGATGTTGCGCGGCGTGAGGAAGTCCGGCACGGTCAGCGACAGCGTCGCGAACAGCACGAGAAACACCATCACGATGCCGGAGCGGTTGATCAGTTGCCACACGCCGCCGCGCGCCCGCGCGGGCGCGGCTGCGGCATCGGGGGACGGGGAAGTGCGTTGGGGTTGCATTGCCTGGCTCATAACGTTTGCTTTCCGGTTGACTGCAGGCCGCTAGCGCGGCAGCGCGAGCTTGATCAGCGCGTCGGGTGTCGCCTGCGCCTTCGCGACCTCGCCCGCGATCCGTCCTTCCTTCATCACGATGACGCGGTCCGCCACGCCGATCACCTCGGCCAGATCGCTCGACACGATGATCACCGTGCGGCCCGCTTCCGCGAGTTCGTAGAACAGGTTGTAGATTTCCGCGCGCGCGCCGACGTCGATGCCGCGCGTCGGCTCGTCCATCAGGAACACGTCGATGCGCTCGGCCAGCCAGCGCGCGAGCACGACCTTCTGCTGGTTGCCGCCCGACAGCGCGCCGATCGGCGTCTCGCCGTCGCGGGTCTTGATCGCGAGCCGCTCGATGTATTGCTGCGCCAGCTCGCGTTCGCGCCGCGCGTCGAGCAGCACGCGCGCCGGGCTGAAATGTCGGCGCGCGCTGATGTTCAGGTTGTCGGCCACCGACGCGATCGCGACGATGCCTTCCTGCTTGCGGTCCTCGGGGCACAGCGCGATGCCGGCGCGCACCGCGTGCCGCGGGCTCGCGAACGCCACGCGCTTGCCGCCCAGCTCGACATGCCCGCCCGTGGGCCGTGCCGCGCCGTACAGCAGCTTCATCAGCTCCGAGCGGCCCGCGCCGACGAGCCCGAAGAAGCCGACGATCTCGCCGCGCCGCGCGGCGAACGACACCGGCTCGGACAGGCCGGGCCCGACGAGCCCCTTCGCCTCGATCAGCACGTCGCCGGCCGTGCGCGGCCGGTAGCCGTACACGTCCTCGATCGAGCGACCGACCATGCAGCCGATCAGCCGGTCGCGATCAAGGTCGGCGACCGATTCGAACGTCTCGATCCGGCGGCCGTCGCGGAACACCGTCACGCGATCGCACAGCGCGTCGACTTCCTCCATCCGGTGCGTGACGTAGATGATCGCGCGGCCCTCGGCGCGCAGCGAACGGATGATGCGGAACAGCTGCGTCGTCTCGCGCGCGGACAGCGAACTCGTCGGCTCGTCGAACGCGATCACGCGTGCGTCGCGCATCAGCGCCTTGCCGATCTCGATCATCTGGCGCTGGCCGATCGACAAATACTTCACCGGGATGTCCGGGTCGATGTGCTCGCCGAGCCGCTCCAGCGCATCGAGCGCGCGCACGGCAAGCGCGCGCTCGTCGACCACGCCGAGCCGGCTCGGCAGCTGGCCGAGCATCAGGTTCTCGGCGACCGTCAGCTCGGGTACCAGATGCAGCTCCTGGTAGATGATCGCGATGCCGGCCTCGAGCGCGGCGCGCGTCGACGCGAAGCGCTGCACCGCGCCGTTCAGCGTCAGCGTGCCGGCCTGCGGCTGATTTACGCCGGACAGCACCTTCAGCAGCGTCGACTTGCCCGCGCCGTTCTCGCCCATCAGCCCGTGCACCTCGCCGGCGCGCACCGACAGCGACACGCCGTCGAGCGCGCGCACGCCCGGGAACGTCACCGTAATGCCGTCGAGCGCGAGCAGCGCGCCGCCGGCCGGCGGCGGCGCGGTGCCGGGCGTGGCCACGTCGTCGTGGCGCGAACTGGCCGTCATCATCTGCATCGTCATCGCGTCGTCGCCCCGCACGTTCAGATGCCGAGCTCGGCGCGCACGGCCTGCCAGTTCGCGCGCGTCATCAGCTTGCCGCTCGTCTGCGTGTCGGCCGGCGGCGTCTTGCCGTTGCGGATCCAGTCGACGAGGTTCTGCGTGCTGTCCTTGCCGTGATTCGTCGAGCTGACCGCGATCGTTCCGTAGAAGCCGGTCGGCTCCTTCTTCTGGAACTCGGCGAACGCCTCGCCCGCGCCATTGATGCCGACGCCGATCACGTCCGCGGCCGGGATGTGCAGCTGTTCGGTCGCGCGTACCGCGCCGAGCACGGTTTCCTCGTTCAGCGCGTAGACCACCCACTTCTTGATGTTCGGATGGCGCGCGAGCACGGGCGCCGCCGCGCTGAAGCCGCCTTCGTCGTCGGTCGTCTTCTGCGGCGCGTCGAAGATGTTTTCCTTGCGGAAGCCGTTCGCGAGCAGCGCCTGCGTCGCGCCGTCGGTGCGCAGCTTCGCGGTCGGCAGCTCGTAGTTGGTGACGCGCAGCGCGCCGACTTCCTCCGGCTTCCAGCCGCGCCGCTTCATCTCGTCGGCGATCGCCTGGCCGACCTGGTTGCCGATCTTGGTCGCCGACATCCCGAGGTGCGGCACGTTCGGCAGCGGCTTGCCGGTCGAGTCGACGAGCTGGTCGTCGACCGTCACGAACTTCATGTTGTAGCGCTTCGCGCGCGACGCGATCGCCGGCCCGAGGCGCACGTCGGGTGCGCAGATCACGAAGCCCTGCGCGCCTTGCGAGCCGAGATTGTCGATCGCGGCGAGCACCTTCTCGCCGTCCGGCGTGCCGATCTTCACGACCGAGAAGTTCTCCTTCTGGCCGAGCGCGGACGCCGCGTTCTGCTCGTTGATGAACCATGCCTGCTCGGGCATCTTCACCAGGAAGCCGATCTTCAGCGGCGCGTCGGCGTGCGCGGCGCCCTGCATCCCGAGCGGCGCGAGGCAAAGCGCGGCCAGCAGCGCGCGCAGCGTGTGGCGGCGGATCGTGTGGGTCGTGCGGTTCATGCGGTGTCTCCTTGTCTGTTGGCTTGGGTCTTCAACTTGCGTCGTGCGCGTTTCGTCGTGCGCGGTCGCGCTCGCGGCGGCACGGTGTCAGCGGCCGAACGCGTCGGTCCCGACGCGCCGGCCGAACAGGAATGCGTCGGCGACGAGCCGCAACGGCCGCACGTCGACGTCGCTTTCGCCGCGCGCGATCAGCGCGCGGAACTGCGCATACAGCGCGGGGTACTCGCGCTGCGGCCCGATCTCGACCGGCTCGCCCGCAATCGACAATTGCGCGCCGCCGCGGCTGATCGCGAGCACGCCGTCCGACGTGTCGACCGCGATCTCCCATTGCTCGACGGGGCCGTGCCGCCAGTCGAATTCCGCGCGCACGGGCACGCCGTGCGTATCGGCGCACTCGAGGTCGGCCGCGATCGGCATCTGCGCGTCGCTCGGCACGTAGAGCGTCGCCTCGCGCAGCACGAGCTCGCGCGGCAGGATCCGCGTGACGATCGACAGCGCGTTGATGCCGGGATCGAACACGCCGAGGCCGCCGGGCTCCCAGATCCACTGCTGGCCCGGATGCCAGCGCCGCACGTCCTCCTTCCAGCGCACCTGCACCGCGCGGATCGTGCGCGTCGCGAGCCACGCGCGCGCCGGTTCCACCGCGCTCGCGCAGCGCGAATGCCAGGTCGCGAACAGCGTGAGGCCGCGTTCGCGCGCGAGCGCGTCCAGCGCGGCCACTTCGCCGAGCGTCGCGCCCGGCGGCTTCTCGAGCATCACGTGCTTGCCGGCCTCGAGCGCGGCACGTGCCTGCGCGTAGCGCACCTGCGGCGGCGCGCACAGCGACACGGCGTCGAGCTCGGGCTCGGCGGCCAGCAGCGCGCCCAGGTCCTGGTAGTTGCGCACGCCGTCGACTTCCGCATGACGGCTCGCGCACGCGGTCAGCACGAAACCCGGTTCGGCGGCGATCGCCGGCAAATGCTGGTCGCGCGCGATCTTGCCGATCCCGATCACGCCCAGTGAAATCACGTCGCTCATCTGCGTTTCTCCTTCGCCACTTGCTCAGTGCGCCCAGCGCAGCACGAGCGGATCGAGCCGGCGCGCGATCGCGAGCAGCTCCGCGCGCGTGTCCGGGTGCAGTTCCGGCATCGGGTGCCGTGGCCGCTCGCACGCGATCACACCGCCGGCGCGCATCAGCGCCTTCGCGGTGAGGATCCCGGACTGGCGGTTCTCGTGATTGATCAGCGGCAGCCACGTCTGATAGCGCGCGAACGCCTCGTCGTGCCGCCCTTCGCGGAATGCTTCGAGGATCGGCCGGATGCCGTCCGGAAAGCCGCCGCCGGTCATCGCACCGGTCGCGCCGGCATGCAGGTCGGCGAGCAGCGTGATCGCCTCCTCGCCGTCCCACGGCCCTTCGATCGCGTCGCCGCCGAGCCGGATCAGCTCGCGCAGCTTGTTCGCCGCACCCGGCGTCTCGATCTTGAAGTACGCGACCTGCTCGATCTCGCGCGCCATGCGCGCGAGGAACGGCGCGGACAGCGCGGTGCCGCTCGCGGGCGCATCCTGGATCATGATCGGGATGTCGATCGCGTCCGACACGCGCGCGAAGAACTCGAAGATCTGCGCTTCGGGCACGCGGAACGTCGCGCCGTGATACGGCGGCATCGCCATCACCATCGCCGCGCCGAGTTGCTGCGCGCGCAGGCTGCGCGCCGCGCACACCTGCGTGCCGTAGTGCGACGTCGTGACGATCACCGGCACGCGGCCGGCGACGTGTTCGAGGATCGTGCGCGTGAGCACGTCGCGTTCGTCGTCGGTGACCGCGAACTGCTCGGAGAAGTTCGCGAGGATGCACAGCCCGTCCGAGCCCGCGTCGATCATGAAGTCGACCGCGCGCTTCTGGCTTGCGAGGTCGAGCTCGCCGGTCTCGGAAAACGTCGTCGGGACGACGGGGAAGATGCCGCGATAGCGCGGCGTGCTGCTCGATGTCATGGTTCGGTCCTGCGTCGGTCGAAGCGGCGTTCAGCCGGAAAACACGGGGTTCAGGATTCGCCGGCGAATGTGCCCGCGGCCGGCTCGGGCGCGCGCAGCGCGGCGCGCACCACGAACGTCATCAGCACCGCGAACAGCAACGTCGCCGCGAGGAAGTACAGGCCGGCCGCGAGGCTGCCGGTCGACGCCTTGATCAGGCCGATGCCGTACGGCCCCAGGTAGCCGCCGAGATTCGCGAGCGAATTGATCGCGGCGATGCCGACCGCCGCGCTCGTGCCGGCGAGGAATTCGCCGGGCAGCGCCCATACGACGGCCTGGATCGAATACAGCGAGAACGCGGTCAGGCAGATGAACAGGAACTGCAGCGCCGGTTCGCGCACCCACGCGCTCGCGCCCATCGTCACGGCGGCGGCCGCCGACACGACGACGATGTGCCAGTAACGCTCGCGCTTGCGATCCGAATGACGCGGCACGACGAGCAGGCCGACCACCGCGAACAGGTACGGCACCGCGGACAGCATCCCCGTCGCCGCATCGCCGGTGCCGAACGCGTGGATGATCGTCGGCAGCCACAGCGACAGCCCGTAGATGCACAGCGGAAACGGCAGGAACAGCGCGGCGAGCAGCAGTACGCGGCGGTCGCGCAATGCGGCGAGCGGATTGCCGTGCGAATCGGGGCGATACGTGTCGCGATCGGCGGCGAGCTGCCGCGCGATCCAGCGGCGCTCGTCGTCGTTCAGCCAGCGCGCATGCGCGGGCGATTCGGGCAGCAGCCGCAGCGTGGGCCACGCGAGCAGCACGGCCGGGAGGCCGCTGACGACGAACAGCGTCTGCCAGTCCGACAGGCCGAACAGCCCGTGCGTCGACAGCAGCCAACCGGCGAGCGGGCCCGTCACGATGCCGGCAAGCGGCTGCGCAAGGACGAGCAGGCCGATCACGCGGGCACGGTCGCGCATCGGGAACCATTGCGTGAGGAAGTACAGGATGCCGGGATAGAGACCGGCTTCCGCCGCGCCGAGCAGGAAGCGCAGCACGTAGAAGCTGGCCGGCCCCTGTACCAGCGCCATCGCCATCGTGATCACGCCCCACGTCGCGAGGATGCGTGCGAACCAGACGCGCGCGCCGAAGCGTCCGAGCGCGAGGTTGCTCGGCACCTCGCACAGGAAGTAGCCGATGAAGAACAGTCCGGCGCCGAGTCCGTATGCGGCATCGCCGAGGCCGATCGCCGCGTTCATGTGCAGCTTCGCGAAGCCGACGACGGTACGGTCGACGTAGGCGACCACGTAAATCAGCGCGAGGAACGGCACGAGCTTGCGCGTGAGCAGGCGGGTCAGTTGCCGTTCGTCGACGGCTGCCGGCGAATCGGACCGGTCCGCCACGGCGTGCGCGGGGGGGTACTGCGTCGTCATCTTGTCTCCTGTCGGCGTACGTTGGCGCTTTAGCGCTTACGTACGCCCCATGCTTCGCGGTCGGCCACCGTTAGCGCTTTAGCGCTTACGGGGGCCCCATGCTGCGCGGTCGGCGTACGTTGGCGCTTTAGCGCTTACGTACGCCCCATGCTTTGCGGTCGGCCTACGTTGGCGCTTTAGCGCTTGCGTACGCCCCATGCTTTGCGGTCGGCCCGCATTAGCGCTTTAGTGCGTGCGTGCCCCCCATGCTTCGCGCTCGACCACGGCCGGCGCGTCACTCGTTTCCCTCAGGCCCCGCCGCGGTCCGCGTCCCTGCACGGCTATGCGCCGCTCAATGCGAATGGCTCGGCACGTCCGCGCCGCGCGTGCCGACCAGGAAGTCGAGGTCGCACCCCTCGTCCGCCTGCAGCACGTGATCGATATACAGCCGCGCATAGCCGCCCTTGCCGAGCTGCCCGGCCACGCCCGGCGCCGCTGTCGGATCGACGTCCGACAGGCGCCGCTGCAGTTCGTCATCCGAAATGTCCAGATGCAGCGTGCCGGCCTCGCAGTCGAGCTCGATCCAGTCGCCGTTGCGCACGGCGGCCAGCGGGCCACCCGCGGCCGCTTCCGGCGCGACGTGCAGCACGACCGTGCCGTACGCGGTGCCGCTCATCCGCGCATCCGAGATCCGCACCATGTCCTTCACGCCCTGGCGCAGCAGCTTCGGCGGTAGCCCCATGTTGCCGACCTCGGCCATCCCCGGATAACCGCGCGGCCCGCAGTTCTTCAGCACCAGCACCGAGCTCGCGTCGACGTCGAGCGCTTCGTCGTTGATCGTCGCCTTGTAGTGATCGAGATTCTCGAACACCACCGCGCGGCCGCGATGCTTCAGCAGCTCGGGGCTCGCCGCCGACGGCTTCAGCACCGCGCCGCGCGGCGCGAGATTGCCGCGCAGGATGCAGATTCCGCCGTCGGCGATCAGCGGCCGGTCGAGCGGGCGGATCACCTCGTCGTCGTAGTTCGGCGCTTCGCGCACGTTGTCCCACAGCGACTTGCCGTTGACCGTCAGCGCGTCCGGGTGCGGCAGCAGCCCGCCTTCGCCGAGCCGGCGCAGCACGGCCGGCAGCCCGCCCGCGTAATAGAACTCCTCCATCAGGAAGCGCCCCGACGGCATCAGGTCGACGATCGTCGGCGTGTCGCGGCCGATGCGCATCCAGTCCTCGAGTTCGAGCGGCACGCCGATGCGGCCCGCGATCGCCTTCAGGTGGATCACCGCGTTGGTCGAGCCGCCGATCGCCGCGTTCGCGCGGATCGCGTTCTCGAATGCGGCACGCGTCAGGACCTTCGACAGCACGAGCCCTTCGAGCGCCATCTCGACGATGCGGATGCCCGACATGTGCGCGAGCACATAGCGGCGCGAATCGACCGCCGGAATCGCTGCGTTGTGCGGCAGCGCGACGCCGAGCGCCTCGGCCATGCACGCCATCGTCGACGCGGTGCCCATCGTGTTGCAGGTGCCGGCCGAGCGCGACATGCCGGCCTCGGCAGACAGGAAGTGGTGCAGGTCGATCTCGCCTGCCTTCAGCGCTTCATGCAGCTGCCACACGGCCGTGCCCGAGCCGATGTTCTTGCCTTCGAGCTTGCCGTTCAGCATCGGCCCGCCCGACACGACGATCGCCGGCACGTCGCAGCTCGCCGCGCCCATCAGCAGCGCGGGGGTCGTCTTGTCGCAACCGGCGAGCAGCACGACCGCGTCGATCGGGTTGCCGCGGATCGCTTCCTCGACGTCCATCGACGCCAGGTTGCGCGTGAGCATCGCCGACGGCCGCAGGTTCGATTCGCCGTTCGAGAACACCGGGAACTCGACCGGGAACCCGCCCGCCTCGGAGATCCCGCGCTTCACGTGCTCCGCGAGCTTGCGGAAGTGCGCGTTGCACGGCGTCAGTTCGGACCACGTGTTGCAGATGCCGATGATCGGCCGGCCGTCGAACTCGTGATCGGGGATGCCCTGGTTCTTCATCCAGCTCCGGTACATGAAGCCGTTCTTGTCGTTGGTGCCGAACCATTGGGTGGAGCGCAGCCTGGGTTTCGTTGCCGACATCGTCAGTCCTGTGGTGACGGGATACCGGCGCAGTCTAGGCAGAATTTTGATAACTGGCTAATGACGTTTTAGGCGATTAAGATATCGATTCCGATATCGATATAAACCCGTACGATGCCCGAAGCCAGCCCGTGGGGAAACCGCAGCCGCCTGAAGACGCGCCAGCTCCTGCTGGTCGTCGCGCTCGCCGACGAAGGCAGCATCCACCGCGCGGCGGCCGCGCTGAGCATGACGCAGCCGGCCGCGTCGAAGCTGCTGCGCGAGCTCGAGGAATCGATCGGCGCGGTGTTGTTCGAGCGGCTGCCGCGCGGGATGCGGCCGACGCTGTACGGCGACGCGCTGATCCGCCACGCGCGCGCGGCGCTCGGCAGCCTCGACCAGGCGCGCGAGGAGCTGGCCGCGCTGAAGGCCGGCCATCTCGGGCACGTGGCGGTGGGCGCGATCACGTCGCCGGGGCTGCGGCTCGTGCCGCCGGCCGTCGCGGCCGTCAAGGGAACGCATGCGAACGTGCGCGTGTCGGTGACGATCGACACGAGCAACGCGCTGCTCGAACACCTCGCGCAGGACAAGCTCGACATCGTGCTCGGCCGGCTGTCCGCCGAACACGACAAGCTGCACCTGCGCTACGAGCCGCTGACCGGCGAGCCGGTCGCCGCGGTCGTGCGGCCGGGCCATCCGCTGCTCGCGCAGGCGCCGCTGTCGCTCGCCGACGTGCAGCGCGCCGCGTGGGTCATGCCGCCGGCCGGCAGCGTGCTGCGTCATCGTTTCGAACTCGTGTTCCAGCGCGCGAGCCTGGCGCCGCCCGCGAACGTGGTCGAGACGGCGGCGCTGCTGTTCATCACGCAGCTGATCGAGCAGAGCGACATGATCGCGGTGCTCGCGGAGGACGTCGCGCTGTACTACGCGCGCCACGGGATCGTCACGGTGCTGCCGCTGGAGATGGATTGCCGGATGGACGATTTCGGGATCATCACACGCACGGACCGGCTGCCTTCGCCGGCTGTCGAGGTGATGGCCGATGCGATTCGGGCGGCGGCGCGGGAGGTGTACGGGGTCGTGTTGTAACGCGACGCGGCCCGGTTTCGTCGAGCCTGCTCGCCTGTCGAAAGACACGCGTGCGCTCGCGTCCCGCGTTTCGGTTACGCCCGGTACGCAGCGAACCCCGCCCGTTTCACGGCATGCATCACGCTTCCGCGACCTCGATCACCGGCTCGCACCGGATCGGGAAGTTCACGGAGTTCGCCACATAGCACTTCGCATGCGCGTCATGATGCAGCCGCTCGGCGAGCGCACGATCGTCGCCCGCCTGGATCGTCACGCGCGGATGCAGCACGATTTCGGTGAAGCGCCCCGGCCCGGGGCTGTCGAGCATCGTCCCTTCCGCGTCATCCACATACGCCAGCACGCGGATGCCCGCATCGGAACACAGATGCAGATACCAGAGCTTGTGACACGCCGAGGCCGACGCGAGCAGCAAGTCTTCCGGATTCCAGCGCGCCGCGTCGCCGCGGAACGCCGCGTCCGACGAGCCCGGAATGTCCGGCTTCGAACCCGCGCGGATCACGTAATCGCGGCCGTATTCGCGATACCCCGAAGTGCCGGTTCCCCGGTTGCCGGTCCACTCCACTGCCACGCGGTACTTGTGTTCGCCATGCGCCATCTCGCTCTCCTTCGATATCGGAACGTGAGGCCGTCATTGTGGCACCGGAATGTCATTTGGTATACCATTATTCCAAAATGAGGAGCACGGGAACATGGAAGCCAGACTCGATTCGACGGCGGACGCGGTGGCTGCATCGTTGCGGGAGATGATCATCAACGGCGAGTTGCAGGCAGGCGAGCGGCTCGTCGAGCGCGACCTCGCCGAACGCTTCGGCATCAGCCGGATTCCGATGCGCGAGGCGATCCAGCGCCTCGAACGCGAAGGATTGCTGGATATCTTCAGGAATCGCGGCGCGGTCGTGCGGATGCTGAGCGCATCCGACGTGCAGGAGATCTACGACATGCGCGCGCTGCTCGAAGGCGACGCGATCTACCGCAGCGTGAAGCGGCTCGATGACGAAACACTCGCGCGCGCCGAACTCGTGCACAGGCTGCTCGGCGAATCGAACGTGCCGCGCCGGCAAGGCGAGCTGAACCGCGAATTCCATGCGCTGCTGTATTCATGCTGCGGCAACGAGCGGCAGTTGAAAGCGATCGCGGAGCTGCGCAGCCAGGTCGAGCGCTACGAGCGACTGCAGGCGACGTTGCTCGCGGATACGCCGTCATTCCAGGTCGAGCATGAGGAAATCCTGCAAGCGTGCCGCGAACGCAATGCACGTGGCGCCCGCGCGATGACGGTCGCGCACCTCGATTCGGCCCGACGCATCGTGATGCGGCTCGTCGAGGACGATCTGCGCCTTGGGGCGTGATCGAGCCACTCGTGTGATTCCATCTACCGGCCCGCGGCCGGCCTCTACTCAGGCTTAGCCCGTCGGCTTCGGCTTCGGCTTCGGCAAGCATGACACTACGCGACGCGCCCCGCGTGGCCGCCTTCTCCCGCTAAGCCATCGCGCACCGCCCCCGTCGTCCCTCGCACCACCAGCCGCGGCACCGACGCCGTCCGCACGCGCGATGCATCGTCGACCTGACCGCCCGCCTCGCGCAACGCGTTGAGCAGTTCGACCGCGAGCCCCGCGGCCTCGGCGGTCGGAATCGCGACGGTCGTCAACGTAGGACGCGTATCGCTCGCCAGATGAATATCGGTGATGCCGACGATCGACAGATCGTCGGGCACACGCCGGCCGCGATCGGCGGCCGCATGCAGCGCGCCGATCGCGGGCAGGTCGTTGGTCGCGACCAGCGCGGTCAGCCCGGGATGAGCGTCGAGCAGCCGCCCGGCCGCACGCACGCCGCCTTCGATCGAATCGGGCTCGGCCGCGACGATCGACGCGTCGAGCCCCGCTTCGCGCATCACATCGACGAAGCCGTCGTAGCGCGCCGCCTGCACACCGCTCGCCGAGCCGCCGACGATCACACCAATGGACTTGTGCCCGAGCTCGACCAGATGCCGCGTCGCAATCCGCCCCGCCTCGCGAAAATCCACCGCGACGCACGGCAAGCCTTCGGGCGGCGCATCGGGCCGCTCCCACAGACACAGCACGACCGGCACGCCGCGCCGCGCGACGTCGACCAGATCCGGCAGGTGCAGGTTCGCGTTGGTCACGAGAATCCCCTCGGAAATCGTGCCGGCGATCTGGTCGAGATACGCGCGCCCCTGCAACGGATCTTCGTTCGTATTGCAGACGATCAGGAATTGCCCGTTGCGCCGCACCGCGCGCTCGACCGCGAGCGCGAACTCCGGATAGAACGGGTTCGCGATGCTCGACACCATCAGCGCGACCGTCGGCGCGCGCCCTTCAGCCAGCGCCCGCGCGGCCAGATGCGGCCGGTAGCCGAGCGCCTGCACCGCTTCGAGCACCCGCGCGCGGGTGGCTTCGCCGACCCGGCCGCGGTTGCGCAGCACGTTCGAGACCGTCGCGGCCGTCACGCCGGCGCGACGGGCCACTTCATCCAGTGTCGCCATGATTTGCCCACTATATGAGACGTCGATCCAGTATTTGCTTCGCTCACCGAAGCGGCGCACTATCGCCGCACACCCTGCCGCCCGACCGACGGGCGCGACTCGGCCGCGATCGCGATCGGCTCTTTTTTTGATCGCGATGCTTAAGCGCTTAAGCATCGACGAAAGCGCATTAGAACATGGAGCGGAGACAATGGCGAGCATCTCGATGCGACGCGTGCAGAAAGCCTATGGCGAGCACGCGCCGGTCATTCGCGACGTCGATCTGGAGATCGGCGCGCACGAGTTCTGCGTGTTCCTCGGCCCGTCCGGCTGCGGCAAGTCGACCCTGCTGCGGATGATCGCGGGCCTCGAGGACCTGAGCGACGGCGAGCTGTCGATCGACGGCCGCCGCGTCGACGACGTGCCGGCCGCCGAGCGCGGCGTCGCGATGGTGTTCCAGAGCTACGCGCTGTTTCCGCACATGACGGTCTACGAGAACATGGCGTTCGGGCTGAAGCTCGCGCGCGTGCCGAAGGCCGAGATCGACCGGAAGGTGCGCGACGCCGCGCGGATCCTGCAGCTCGACACGCTGCTCGAGCGCAAGCCGAAGGCGCTGTCCGGCGGCCAGCGGCAGCGCGTCGCGATCGGCCGCGCGATCGTGCGCGAGCCCGGCGTGTTCCTGTTCGACGAGCCGCTGTCGAACCTCGACGCGGCGCTGCGCGGCCAGACCCGCATCGAGATCGCGAAACTGCACCGGCAGTTCGAGCGCGCGAGCGTCGTCTACGTGACGCACGACCAGACCGAAGCGATGACGCTCGCCGACAAGATCGTGCTGCTGCACGCCGGCGCGGACACCGCGCGACACGGCAGCATCGCGCAGGTCGGCGCGCCGCTCGACCTCTATCACCATCCGGCGAGCCGCTTCGTCGCCGGCTTCATCGGCTCGCCGCGGATGAACTTCCTGCCAGCCGTCGTCACCGCCTGCGACGCGCGGCGCACGATCGTCACCGTCGTGTTGTCCGGCGAAACCTTCACGCTGCCGCGCGACGGTTCCGCGCTCGCGGTCGGCGCGGCCGTCACGCTCGGTATCCGCCCCGAACACCTGACGCTCGACGCCGCGCACGACGCGACGACGCTCGCGCGCGACGTCGCGCTCGTCGAACGCCTCGGCGAGCAGACCTACGTGCACCTCGACCAGCCCGGCGGCACGCCGCTGATCGCGAAGGTGCCCGGCGACGCCCCGCTGCGCCGCGGCGAACGCGTGCACGCGCATGCGCCGGCCGCCGCCTGCCACCTCTTCACCGAAGACGGCCGCGCGGTGCCCGCGTGCGCCGACCTTCCCGTCCACCACTACGCATAAGGATCGGGCATGCGCCTCGGAGTCTGTTACTACCCGGAACACTGGCCGGAATCGATGTGGGCCGACGACGCCCGCCGGATGAAGGCACTCGGCATCGCGCAGGTGCGGATCGCCGAATTCGCGTGGAGCCGCATCGAGCCGTCGCCGGGCGAATACGACTGGGGCTGGCTCGACCGCGCGATCGACGTGCTCGGCACGACCGGCCTCGAGATCGTGATGTGCACGCCGACCGCGACACCGCCGAAATGGCTCGTCGACCGTCACCCCGACATCCTCGCGATCGGCGCGGACGGCCGGCCGCGCAAGTTCGGCTCGCGCCGCCACTACGACTTCTCGTCGCCGACCTATCTGGAAGCGTCGCGCCGCATCTGCACCGCGGTCGCCGAGCGCTACGGCCGCCACCCGGCCGTGCGCTACTGGCAGACCGACAACGAACTCGGCTGCCATCAGACGGTCGTCAGCTACTCGCCCGCCGCGCTCGTGCGTTTTCGTGCATGGCTGCAGGCGCGCTACGGCACGATCGACGCGCTGAACCGTGCGTGGGGCACCGTGTTCTGGAGCATGGAGTACCGGCATTTCGACGAAGTCGATGCGCCGGTCGGCACCGTGACCGAAGCGCATCCGTCGCACCGCCTCGACTACCGGCGCTTCGCGTCGGATGAAGTCGCACGCTATCACCGGATGCAGGTCGACGTGATCCGCGCGCATTCGCCGGGCCGCCCCGTCGCGCACAACTTCATGCAGCTCTTCACCGAGTTCGATCATTACGAAGTGGCGCGCGACCTCGACGTCGCGACCTGGGACAGCTATCCGCTCGGCGCGCTCGAGGAGCAATGGTTCGCGCCCGACGTGAAGGCGCGCTGGCTGCGCACCGGCCATCCGGATTTCGCGTCGTTCAATCACGACCTCTATCGCGGCATGTCGAAGCTGCCGTTCTGGGTGATGGAGCAGCAGCCGGGCCCCGTGAACTGGGCACAGTGGAACCCCGCGCCGCTGCCGGGCATGGTGCGGCTGTGGAGCTGGGAAGCGTTCGCGCACGGCGCCGGCTGCGTGTCGTACTTCCGCTGGCGGCAGGCGCCGTTCGCGCAGGAGCAGATGCATGCGGGCCTGCACACGCCCGACGACCGGCTCGACGAAGGCGGCCGCGAAGCGCAGCGCGTCGCGCAGGAGATCGCCGCCGTGCTCGACGCAGGTGCCGATGCCGACGCGAACGGCGCGGTGCGTGCACCCGTCGCGCTGGTGTTCGACTACGAAGCGAAGTGGCTGTTCGAAGTGCAGCCGCAAGGCGCCGATTTCCACTACCCGCGCTTCGCGTTCGAGTACTACTCGGCGCTGCGTTCGCTCGGCCTCGACGTCGACATCGTGTCCGCGCACGCGCCGCTCGACGGCTACCGGCTCGTCGTCGTGCCGCCGCTGCCGGTCGTGCCGGACGACTTCGCGGCACGGCTCGCCGCCTCCGGCGCGCATGCGGTGTTCGGTCCGCGCACCGGCTCGAAGACCGCCGACCTGCGGATTCCGCCGACGCTGCCGCCCGGCCCGCTCGCGTCGATCCTGCCGGTGCGCGTGTGGCGCGTCGAATCGCTGCGACCGAACGTGACCGAGCGGATCGACGGCACGCTGCGCGACGGCGCGCCGCTCACCGGCGACGCGCGTCACTGGCGCGACCTCGTCGAACTGCGCGACGACGACGCGCGCAGCGTCGTGCGCGCGCGTTTCGCCGACGGTCATCCGGCCTGCGTGTCGCACGGCACGCTGCACTACTGGGCCGCGCTGTTCGACGACGCGACCACCGCGCGCCTGTTCGCCGACGTCGCGGCCGAAGCCGGCCTGACACCGTCGCCGCTCGGCGACGGCGTGCGCGTGAGCCGGCGCGGCGGCCTGACCTACGTATTCAACTACGGCAGCACGCCGCACACGATCGATGCAGTGCCGCCGTCCGCGTTCGTGGTCGGCGCCGCGCAGGTCGAGCCGCAAGGCGTCGCCGTGTATCGAAGCGGTTCGTAGCAGCCGTTCGTAGCAACCGCCCCCGGCGCCGCGACGCGCCGGTCACGCACAACGACAGACAGGAATGGAGACACCCATGACACATCGCCCCCTTCGCGTCGCCGCCCGGCTTGCGACCGCCGCCGCCATCGCGTTCGCTTCGTTCGGCGCCGCGGCGCCGGCCGACGCGGGCACGCTGACGATCAACATCGCGTTCAAGGGCGCCAGCCAGCGCGCGGTCTGGCAGTCGACGATCGAAGCGTTCCACAAGGCCCATCCCGACATCGACGTGAAGCCCACCTTCGTCGACGAGGAAGCGTACAAGGTGCAGCTCCCCGCATGGCTCACGACCGTCGCGCCCGACGTCGTGAACTGGCACGCGGGCGAGCGCATGGCGTACTACGCGAAGCGCGGGCTGTTCGAGGACCTGAGCGGCGACTGGAAGAAGAACGGCTGGGATGCGATGTACGCGTCGACGCGCAGCGCATCGTCCTATAACGGCAAGCAGTATGCGGCGCCGACCGTCTATTACTCGTGGGGGCTGTTCTACCGCAAGGACCTGTTCGGCAAGGTCGGCATCGCCGACGAGCCGAAGACCTGGGACCAGTTTCTCGATGCATGCAGGAAACTGAAGGCGGCCGGCATCACGCCGATCGCGATCGGCGGCCGCGACGCGTGGACGCTCGCCGGCTGGTTCGACTATCTCGACCTGCGCCTGAACGGCAACGCGTTCCACCAGCAGCTGATGGCTGGCGACGTGCCGTATACCGATCCACGCGTGAAGAAGGTCTACACGACGTGGAAATCGCTGATCGACTCGGGCTACTTCATCGACAACGCGCTGTCCTACGATCTCGACGGCGCGCAGCCGTTCCTGTTCCAGGGCAAGGCCGCGATGATGCTGATGGGCACCTTCATCGCCGCGGGCTTTCCGCCGAACGTGAAGCAGGAAATGGGCTATTACCGTTTCCCGATCATCGACCCGAAGGTGCCGACCGCCGAGGACGGCCCGGTCGAATCGCTGCACATCCCGACCAAGGCGAAGAACAAGGCCGACGCGCATACCTTCCTCGCGTTCGTCGAAACGCCCGAGATGGGCGCGAAGCTCGCCGAAGGGCTCGGTTCGCTGTCGGCCAACGGCAAGTCGCCGGAGCCGGCCGATCCGATCTCGCGCATCGGCTTCCGGATCCTCGCCGACACCCGCGGCGGCGTCGCGCAGTTCTACGACCGCGACATGACGAAGGAAATGGCCGACGAAGGGATGAAGGGGATGCAGCAGTTCGTCGCGAATCCCGCGCAGCTCGACACCGTGCTCGCGCAACTCGAACAGACCCGCAAGCGGATCTACAAGAAGTAGCCGCGTGACCCCTGCGGCGGCCGAGTGCCGCCGCGTCCGCCCAGGAGGCTTGCCGTGTCCAGTCCGATCACGTCCAGACCCGTTGCAACGCCGGCTACCCCGGCCGCACCGCCCGCCGCCGCGCCGCCGGCCCGCAGCTCGCCTGCCGCGCTGCGCGCGCGCCGCCCGTCGCCGGCCGTGCGGCGACAACGGCGCGCCGCGTGGCTCTTTCTCGCGCCCGCGTGCGCAATGGTTGCCGTCTATGTGATCTGGCCGATCCTGTCGACGCTGTGGCTGAGCCTCTGCAACTGGGACGGGATGACCGAGCGCACGTTCGTCGGCCTCGCGAACTACGCCGAGCTGCTGCAAGCGCCGACGTTCTACACCGCGCTGCGCAACAACGTGATCTGGCTCGCGCTGTTCATGCTCGCGCCACCGCTCGGCCTCGCGCTCGCGCTGTACCTGAACCAGGCGGTCGCCGGCATCCGGCTCGTGAAGTCGCTGTTCTTCGCGCCGTTCGTGCTGTCGGGCGTGGTCGTCGGCCTGATCTTCTCGTGGTTCTACGATCCGACCTTCGGGCTGCTCGCGCTGATCGCCGGGCACGGGATTCCGGTGCTCGGCGATGCACGCTATGCGACCTTCGGCATCGTGTTCGCCGCGCTGTGGCCGCAGACCGCGTACTGCATGATCCTGTACCTCACCGGCCTCACGTCGGTGAACCCGGAGCAGATCGAAGCGGCACGGATGGAAGGCGCGCGCGGCTTCGCGCTGCTGTGGCACGTCGTGCTGCCGCAATTGCGGCCGACCACGTTCATGGCGATCGTCGTCACGGTGATCGGCGCGCTGCGCAGCTTCGACCTGATTTCGGTGATGACGGGCGGCGGCCCGTTCGAGAGCTCGACCGTGCTCGCGTATTACATGTACGACCAGGCGATCAAGTATTACCGGCTCGGCTATTCCGCGTCGATCGCGGTCGTGCTGTTCGCGATCATGCTCGTCTACATCGTGTTCCAGTTGCGCCGCATGCTGCGCAACGAGCAGTGATTTGACCTTCCGGGGAACCATTCATCATGTTTCCAACGCCCGTTGCCCACTGGAAGCCGGTATCGCGCCGGCTGTACAAGCTGTCGCTGCCCGTCGCGCTCGTGATCTGGCTGCTGCCGATGATCGCGGTGTTCGTCACGTCGGTGCGCTCGACCGAGGAACTGGTCGAAGGACACTACTGGGGCTGGCCGCGGCACTTCTCGATGATCGAGAACTATCGCGACGCGCTGACCACGTCGCCGATGCTGCATTACTTCTGGAACAGCGTGCAGATCACGGTGCCGTCGGTGCTCGGGTCGATTGCGCTCGCGGCGATGGCCGGGTTCGCGCTGGCGACTTACCGGTTTCGCGGGAATGCCGCGCTGTTCGGGACCTTCGTCGCGGGGAATTTCGTGCCGGTGCAGGTGCTGATGATTCCGGTTCGCGACTTGTCGCTGAGGCTCGGGGTGTTCAATACGGTCGAGGCGCTGATTCTCTTTCACGTCGCGTTTCAGACGGGGTTCTGTACGCTGTTTCTGCGCAATTTCATCAAGCAGCTGCCGTTCGAGCTGATCGAGGCGGCGCGGATCGAAGGCGCGGGCGAGTGGACGGTGTTCTGGCGGATCGTGTTGCCGTTGATCCGGCCGGCGCTGGCCGCGCTCGCGATTCTCGTGTTTACGTTCGTGTGGAACGATTACTTCTGGGCGCTGTGTCTCACGCAAGGTGACGAGGCCGCGCCGATTACCGCGGGTGTGGCGGCGCTGAAGGGGCAATGGACGACGTCCTGGAACCTTGTTTCGGCCGGGTCGATTCTCGCGGCGCTGCCGTCGGTCGCGATGTTCTTCGCGATGCAGAAGCATTTCGTCGCGGGGCTCACGTTTGGGGCGACGAAAGGGTGAGCCGACGCCGAGCGCTGATCGCGGCTGTCTGCTCGCGGATTCGCATCTCCCCCTCTTCATCGAGAGGATTGCCCGCTTCGGCGGGCTTTTTTGCGCGTTTCGGGTACGAACTACACCCCAATTTCGCCCGATTCAACCGCCTGAGCGCATGTCGCGCAGCGGCTAAACAGGTCGTGTCGGGCCACGCATCGAATAGGCCGCATCGCCAGCTCGACATGCTTGACACACGCCCTGACGTCATCGGCCACGCTGGTTCACGTGACTCAAGTCCACCCTTCGAGCCGCAACGTCGAGCGCACGAGCCGCTGCTCCTCCTCTTCGATCTCGCGCAGATACTCGACGCACTGCCGGATATGCTCGCTCGCCGCCTTGCGCGCCTGGTCGGGCAGCCGCCCCGTCACCGCGTTATAGAGCCGCGCGTGCTGGCGGTCGATCTGCTTCTTCAGCGGCTCGCGATGATAGAGGTTGTTCACCGACGCGAACACGGAGCTGAGCAGCAGATCGGTCAGCGACTGCAGCGTGTTGACCAGCACCGGATTGTGCGACGCCTCGCAGATCGCGAGATGGAACGCATGGTCGAGCTTCGCGCGCGCGGCCGGATCGAGATCCTGCGCATCGGCCGCCGTCATCTCCTCGTAGCGGCGCTTGATCAGGATGAAGTCGGCGGGTGTGCCGCGCAGCGCGGCGAGCCGCGCGGCTTCGGTCTCGAGCATGCCGCGCACCTCGAACAGGTCGTACAGCGTGCGCGGCTGCGAGCCGAGCAGATGCATCATCGGCGAGACTTCGCGCTGCGGGGTCAGGCTCGCGACGAACGAGCCCTTGCCGTGCGTCGTGTCGATGATCCCGCGCGCGCGCAGCAGCTTCATCCCTTCGCGCACGGCCGTGCGCGACACGCCGAGCTTCTCGGTCAGCCGACGTTCGGACGGCAGCGCCTGCCCGGCCTTCAACACGCCGTCGACGATCAGCTGCTCGATCCGCTCGGCGACGACATCGGCGACATTGCGCGCCGGCGCTTGTCGATTCTGCATTTCCATACTGGTATGACCACTTTGGACCGATGTCGCCGATTTTCGCACAAACCCTTGTGCGGATTGCGTTTCCTGTCACATCGAGTCACTTCTCAAAAACACTCTAGGAAAAACTGGTATGACCACGCGGGCGGCATCTGGACACGCCCCCGCCGCCCGCCAAGAATGCCGTCCATCGGCGTGCCGCGCGTCCTGCGGCCGCCTGCACGATGAAGATGGTGGAGACGGAGACACACGATGAGTTTCACCTACGACGAACGGATCGACGGCCCGTTGGCGACCGTCGACCGCGACACGCTCGTCGCCGCGCTCGACGCGGCGGCGCCCGGCCTCGACGTGCTGCACGAGCGCGAGGCGCTGAAGCCGTTCGAATGCGACGGCCTCGCCGCGTACCGCACGGTGCCGCTCGCGGTCGTGCTGCCCGACACGGTCGAGCAGGTGCGCGCGGTGCTGCGCGTCGCGGCCGCGCACGGCGTGCCGGTCGTCGCGCGCGGCGCGGGCACCGGGCTGTCGGGCGGCGCGATGCCGCTCGAAAAAGGCATCCTGCTCGTGATGTCGAAGTTCAACCGGATCCTGGAAATCGACGCCGACGCCGGCATCGCGCGCGTGCAGCCGGGCGTGCGCAACCTCGCGATCTCGCAGGCCGCGGCACCCTACGGCCTCTACTACGCGCCCGATCCGTCGTCGCAGATCGCCTGCTCGATCGGCGGCAACGTCGCCGAAAACGCGGGCGGCGTGCACTGCCTGAAATACGGGCTGACGGTGCACAACATCCTGAAGGCCGAGACCCTGACGATCGACGGCGACACGCTGACGCTCGGCGCCGACGCGCTCGACGCCCCCGGCTTCGACCTGCTCGCGCTGTTCACCGGCTCCGAGGGGATGCTCGGCATCGTCACCGAGGTGACGGTGAAGCTGCTGCCGAAACCGTCGAGCGTGAAGGTGCTGATGGCGAGCTTCGACGACGTGGCCGAAGCCGGCGCGGCGGTCGCGCGGATCATCGGCGCGGGCGTGATTCCCGGCGGGCTCGAGATGATGGACAACCTCGCGATCCGCGCGGCCGAGGACTTCATCCACGCCGGCTACCCGGTCGACGCGCAGGCGATCCTGCTGTGCGAACTCGACGGCGCCGCGACCGATGTCGACGAAGACGCCGAACGCGTGGCCGCGCTGCTGCGCGACGCCGGCGCGTCGGAGATCCGCGTCGCGCGCGACGAAGCGGAGCGGCAACGCTTCTGGGCCGGCCGCAAGAACGCGTTCCCGGCGGTCGGCCGCATGTCGCCCGACTACTACTGCATGGACGGCACGATCCCGCGCCGCGAGCTGCCGCGCGTGCTCGAAGGGATCGCCGCGCTGTCCGCGCAATACGCGCTGCCGGTCGCGAACGTGTTCCATGCGGGCGACGGCAACATGCATCCGCTGATCCTGTTCGACGCGAACCGTCCCGGCGAGCTCGACCGCGCGGAAGCGCTCGGCGGCAAGATCCTCGAACTGTGCGTCGCGGCAGGCGGCAGCATCACCGGCGAACACGGTGTCGGGCGCGAGAAGATCAACCAGATGTGCGTGCAGTTCAACGCCGACGAAATCACGTTCTTCCACGCGGTGAAGGCCGCGTTCGATCCGCAGCGCCTGCTCAACCCCGGCAAGAACATCCCGACGCTGCACCGCTGCGCCGAGTTCGGCGCGATGCACGTCCATCACGGCAAGCTGCCGTTTCCCGAACTGGAGCGCTTCTGATGCGACGCGAACGCGAACCCGAATCGATCGACGACAGCGCGGCGCTCGTCGCGCAGGTCGACGCCGCGATCCACGCGCGCCAGCCGCTGCACATCCGCGGCGCGGGCACGAAGGCGTTCGTCGGCCGCGCGGTCGAAGGCCGCGCGCTCGACGTGCGCACGCACCGCGGCATCGTCGCGTACGACCCGACCGAACTTGTCATCACCGCACGCGCGGGCACGCCGCTCGCCGAACTGGAAGCGATGCTCGACGCGGCCGGCCAGATGCTGCCGTGCGAGCCGCCCACGTTCGGCGGCACGGCAACGGTCGGCGGCATGTTCGCGGCGGCGCTGTCGGGGCCGCGCCGCCCGTGGGCCGGCGCGGTGCGCGACTTCGTGCTCGGCTGTCGCGTGATCACCGGCCACGCGAAGCACCTGCGCTTCGGCGGCGAGGTGATGAAGAACGTCGCGGGCTACGACGTGTCGCGGCTCCTCGCGGGCAGTTTCGGCTGTCTCGGCGTCGTGACGGAAGTGTCGCTGAAGGTGCTGCCGAAGCCGCGCGCGACCGGCGATCTCGCCTTACAGCTCGCTGCCGCCGAAGCCGTGCAACGCGTCGCGGCATGGCGTCGCGCGGGGCTGCCGCTCGCGGGTGCGTGCCACGCGGACGGCGTGCTGCGCGTGCGGCTCGAAGGCGGCGAGGGCTCGGTGAAGGCCGCGCGCGACACGATCGGCGGCGAGCGGATGGACGATCGCGACGACGGGTTCTGGGCGCGGCTGCGCGACCTGTCGCTGCCGTTCTTCGACGATCCGCGCCCGCTGTGGCGCGTATCGGTGCCGGCGGCCGCGCCGCTCGATGCGCTGCCCGGCGCGCTGCTCGTCGACTGGGGCGGCGCGCAGCGCTGGCTGAAAAGCGACGCCGCGCCGGCCGACGTGCAGCACTTCGCAGCGCAGTGGGGCGGCCACGCGAGCTGCTTCACGCCCGGCACGACGCCCGAGCCGTTCCAGCCGCTGCCGCCCGCGCTGCTGCGCGTGCATCGGCAGCTGAAGGCGCAGCTCGATCCGCATGCGATCTTCAATCCCGGCCGCCTGTACGCGAACGTCTGACGCCAACCCGACTTCGAACCGCCGATATGCAAACCAATCTCAGCGAAGCCAGCAAGGCCCTCGACCGGGCCGACGAAGCGGAAGCGATCCTGCGCGCGTGCGTGCACTGCGGTTTCTGCAATGCGACCTGCCCGACATACCAGGTGCTCGGCAACGAGCTCGACGGGCCGCGCGGACGCATCTACCTGATCAAGCAAATGCTCGAAGGCGAGCCGTGCGGCGAGCGCACGCAGCAGCATCTCGACCGCTGCCTGACGTGCCGCAACTGCGAGACGACCTGCCCGTCCGGCGTGCGCTATCACACGCTGCTCGACATCGGCCGCGCGGAAGCCGAGAAGCGCGCGCGGCGGCCTGCGCGCGAGCGCCTGCTGCGCGCGGGCCTGCGTCACGTGGTGCCGCGGCCGGCAACCTTCGCCGCGCTGCTGAAGGCCGGCCGCGCGCTGCGCCCGCTGTTGCCCGGCACGCTGCAGGACAAGATTCCGGCCGCCGTGCCCGCCGCCACGCCGCGCCCGCCGGTACGCCATGCGCGGCGCGTGCTGATGCTGGAAGGCTGCGTGCAGCCTTCGCTGTCGCCGAACACGAACGCGGCCGCCGCGCGCGTGCTCGACCGCCTCGGCATCAGCGTGACGCCCGCGCGCGAAGCCGGCTGCTGCGGCGCGACCGAATATCACCTGAACGCGCAGGATGCCGGGCTCGCGCGCGCACGCCGCGACATCGACGCGTGGTGGCCTGCGATCGAAGCCGGCGCGGAGGCGATCGTGCTGACGGCGAGCGGCTGCGGCGCGTTCGTGAAGGAATACGGCGACCTGCTGCGCTCCGACCCCGTCTATGCGGACAAGGCGCGGCGCGTCAGCGCGCTCGCGCGCGACCTCGCGGAAGTGATCGCGGCCGAGCCGCTCGACGCGCTGGCCGAGTCGACGCGACGCCGCGTCGCGGTCCACTGCCCGTGCACGCTGCAGCACGCGCAGCGGCTCGGCGGCGCGGTCGAAAGCATCCTGACGCGGCTCGGCTTCGATCTGACGAATGTCGCCGACGGCCATCTCTGCTGCGGCTCGGCCGGCACCTATGCGCTGACGCAGCCCGAACTCGCGGCCAGGCTGCGCGACAACAAGCTCGACGCGCTCGAAGCCGCGCGGCCGGACCTGATTGTCACGGCCAACGTCGGCTGCCAGACTCACCTGAACGGCGCGGGCCGCACGCGCGTGCGCCACTGGATCGAGCTCGTCGACGACCGACGGGTCGACTGATTCCACCGACCGCTGATTCCGGAGGAACATGATGCAAACCAAACCCGAACTCCAGCTCGCCGACGCCGAACGCATGCTCGCGGCCGCCCGCGTGGAAGCCGCACGGCACGGCTGGGCCGTATCGATTGCCATCGTCGACGACGGCGGCCACCTGCTCGCGTTCGCGCGCCTGGACGGCGCGTCGCCGGCCAGCGCCGTCATCGCGCAGGACAAGGCGCGTGCGGCGGCCCTCGGCCGGCGCGAGACGAAAGCGTATGAGGATATGATCAACGGTGGCCGCACCGCGTTTCTCAGCGTGCCGCTGACGGGCTTGCTCGAAGGCGGCGTGCCGGTAGCGTTCGACGGCCGGATTGCGGGCGCAATCGGCGTGTCTGGCGTAAAGTCCGAGCAGGACGCGCTGATCGCCCGCGCCGGCGTACAAAGCGTCGCGACATGAGTCAGCCAAGCCGCGCGCGAATTTTTTCCCCGGGAGGAATCACGATGATCGACCAAGCAGGACTGCAAGTCGCGCCAGCGCTGAGCCAGTTCATTGAAAACGAAGCACTGCCGGGCACCGGTATCGACAAGGCCGCGTTCTGGAGCGGTTTCTCGGCCCTGGTACACGACCTCGCGCCGCGCAACCGCGAGCTGCTCGCGGAACGCGACCGCCTGCAGCAGGAACTCGACACGTGGCATCGCGCGCACCCCGGCCCGGTGCGCGACCATGCCGCGTTTCGCGCATTTCTCGAAGAGATCGGCTACCTCGTGCCGGTCCCGTCGAACGTCGCGGCAGCCACCGCGAACGTCGACAGCGAGATCGCGACGCAGGCCGGCCCGCAGCTCGTCGTGCCGCTGTCGAACGCGCGCTATGCGCTGAACGCCGCGAACGCACGCTGGGGCAGCCTGTACGACGCGCTGTACGGCACCGATGCGCTGCCCGAGGACGGCGGCGCCGAGCGCACCACGGCATACAACCCGACGCGCGGCCAGCGCGTGATCGACTACGCGCGCGGCGTGCTCGACAACGCGGCGCCGCTCGCGAGCGGCTCGCACCGCGACGCGCTGCGCTATCGCGTGGAAGACGGCCAGCTCGCCGTCGAAACCGGCAAGGGCGTCGTGCACCTCGCGCAGCCGGCACAGTTCGTCGGCTACCAGGGTGCGGCGGGCGCGCCGTCCGCGATCCTGCTGAAGCACAACGGCCTGCACCTCGAGATCCAGATCGACGCGTCCACCCCCATCGGCCGCGCCGATCTCGCGAACGTGAAGGACGTCGTGCTCGAAGCCGCGGTCAGCACGATCATCGACTGCGAGGATTCGGTCGCGGCGGTCGACGCCGACGACAAGGTCCAGCTCTACCGCAACTGGCTCGGCCTGATGCAGGGCACGCTGGTCGAGGAGGTTGCGAAGGGCGGCAAGACCTTCACGCGCCGCCTGAACGCCGATCGCGAGTACACCACGCCGGCCGGCGGCACGCTGGTGCTGCACGGCCGCTCGCTGCTGTTCGTGCGCAACGTCGGCCACCTGATGACCAACGGCGCGGTGCTGGACCGCGACGGCAACGAGATTCCGGAAGGCATCCTCGACGGTGTCGTCACGACGCTGTGCGCGCTGCACGACCTGAAGGCCAAGCGCAACTCGCGCACCGGCTCGATCTACATCGTGAAGCCGAAGATGCACGGCCCGGTCGAAGTCGCGTTCGCCGACACGCTGTTCGCGCGCATCGAGGATCTGTACGGCCTGCCGCGCAACACGCTGAAGATGGGCATCATGGACGAGGAGCGCCGCACCAGCGTGAACCTCGCCGCCTGTATCGCGGCGGCCGCCGCGCGCGTCGCGTTCATCAACACCGGCTTCCTCGACCGCACCGGCGACGAGATGCACACCGCGATGGAAGCGGGCCCGATGATCCGCAAGGGCGACATGAAGTCGTCGGCGTGGATCCAGGCGTACGAGCGCAACAACGTGCTCGCGGGCCTGTCGGCCGGCCTGCGCGGCCGTGCGCAGATCGGCAAGGGCATGTGGGCGATGCCGGACCTGATGCACGCGATGCTCGAGCAGAAGATCGCGCATCCGCGCGCCGGCGCGAACACCGCGTGGGTGCCGTCGCCGACCGCCGCGACGCTGCACGCGCTGCACTACCATCTCGTCGACGTGCAGGCCATCCAGCAGGAACTCGAGAAGACGCCGTACGCAAGCGAGCGCGACACGCTGCTCGAAGGGCTGCTGACCGTGCCGGTCGTCGAGCGCGCCGCCTGGAGCGAGAGCGAAATCCTGAGCGAGGTCGAGAACAACGCGCAGGGCATTCTCGGCTACGTCGTGCGCTGGGTCGAACAGGGTGTCGGCTGCTCGAAGGTGCCGGACATCCACGACGTCGGCCTGATGGAAGACCGCGCGACGCTGCGCATCTCGAGCCAGCACATCGCGAACTGGCTGCGCCACGGCGTGATCACCGAGGCCTTCGTGCTCGACGTGTTCAAGCGGATGGCGCGCGTCGTCGACCAGCAGAACGCCGGCGACCCGAACTATCGCCCGATGGCGCCCGGCTACGACCAGTCGACCGCGTTCAAGGCCGCATGCGCACTGGCGCTGCAGGGCACGTCGCAGCCGAGCGGTTATACCGAGCCGCTGCTGCATCGGTTCCGGCTCGCGTACAAGGCGCAACAGCACGGCGCGTAAGCCTTCGCATGCGGGCTTTCCCGCATGCGGTTTTCACGAAGCGGGCAGCCATTACGGCTGCCCGTTTTTACATTCGAATTCATGCAAACGCTGAAACGGATAATCGATCCGAATCGCACGATTTAAGGTTCCGCGTCCGCCTGCCGTTAAAGCATGTAAATCGGCGACGGCGGTATGCGCGCTGCCCCCTCCTGGCGCAAAGCCTTGCGCTGCAACGTTCCCCACGCGACTGGCAAGTCTCTGCCAGGGCGATAATTTGATCCGGATCAACGGTCCGCAACATTTTCCGCGTGCACGAATGCGCGCGTTATACTCGGACCAATCCGCGCCGCCCGATTCGTCGGATCGTCGAATCGCGGCAACTCTTGCCGGTGAGCAGGTGATGCAGCGGTTTATCCGGCCGCCATCGCCGATCATCGGCATCATGTTCCAGATCGGTCGGGCGGAATGCGCACCGGGGGGTGCATTCCGGATCATCGCCGGCAAATCATACGAACAATCGCATCGGCCCGCCGCCCCGGCGACGATGCCCATCGATCCACGGACCATGGCAGAAACCGACTACGCAATGCCCAGCGAATCCGGCCTGACAAGCCGCGTCGCCGCCCAATTGCGCCGGTTCCTGCTGCCGCACCTGATCTTCTATTCAGGGCTGCTGATCGCACTGATCCTGTTGTTGCTGTGCGGCATCCTGCTGTACGAAGGCCGGATCGACGCACGCGATCGCGCGCGCACCACCCAGCAGAACATCGCGCTGATGGCGTCGTGGGACATCGAGCGCAACATCGAGTTCTATGCGCTGTCGCTGCAGGCGGTCGTCGAAGGCGAGAACGATCCCGCGGTCCTCGCGCTGCCGATGCCGCTGCGCCGCCAGGTGCTGTTCGATCGCGCGACGACGGCCAAGTATCTCGGCGGCATCTACGTGCTCGACTCGAACGGTGACATCGCGGTCGACGGCAAGAGCGACGTGCCGCGCAAGGCCAACTTCGGCAACGAGTCGTACTTCACGGTGCACCGCGACAACCCGGACGTCGGCCTGTACGTCAGCGACCCGTACCGTTCGCGATTGCGCGGCGGCTCGCCGAGCATTGCGCTCAGCCGGCGGATCACGCGGCCCGACGGGTCGTTCGGCGGCGTCGCCGTGATGTCGATCCGGCTCGAATATTTCCAGGACCTGTTCTCGCGCCTCTCGCTCGGCGATCGCGGGTCGATGGCGCTGATCAATACGAAGGGCCTGATGCTCGCGCGCCAGCCTTACGATCCGGCGATCGTCGGCCGCAACATCAGCAAGGCCAGCACGTTCCGCCGGTTCATGACCGCCAACGAAGGGAGCTTCGCCGATACCGCGTCGATCGACGGCGTGCGGCGCCTGTACGTGTTCCGGCACCTCGACCACCTGCCGCTGATCATCATGGTCGCACGCTCGGAGGCGGACACCTACGCCGCCTGGTACGACCGCGCGATCCCGATCGGCTCGGCGATGGCCTTGCTCGCGCTCGGCTTCGTCGGCCTGTCGATGCTGCTCGACATCCAGCTGCGCAAGCGGCACCGCGCGGAAACCGAGCTGGAAGCGCTCGCGCGCACCGACGGCCTCACGGGCCTCGACAATCGCCGGATGCTCGACGTCACGCTCGCGCGCGAATGGCGCCGCGCGGCGCGCTCGCAGCACGCGCTGTCGCTACTGTTCGTCGACGTCGATCACTTCAAGCGCTACAACGACACGCAAGGCCATCAGGCCGGCGACGATGCGCTCGCCGCGGTTGGCCGCTGCATCGCCGGATGCCTGCGCCGCCCGGCCGACTATGCAGCGCGCTACGGCGGCGAGGAGTTCGTCGTGGTGCTGCCGGACGTCGACACGCCCGGCGCCGTGACGATCGCCGAATCGATCCGCACCGCCATCCTCGATCTCGGCATCCTGCACGACACGGATGCGTCGGACCGCCTGACCGCGAGCATCGGTGTGACGACCTGCTATCCGGAACTCGACGACAGCATCCAGGCCGCACTGAAGCTCGCCGACGACGCGCTGTACCGCGCGAAGGAAGGCGGGCGCAACCAGGTCGTCGTGCAGACGGCCCCGTCCGCCGAGCGCACGCTGCGGCGCGCCTGAGCCACGGCTGGCCGCCCGGCCGCCACAGCGCCGGCCGCGGGCGAAATCGCCGACAATGTCGGCTCGCCCGGCCGCCGCGCGACACGCGCGCCCGCCGGCTCGCGCCCGCTTCACACCACCATGAGACTCAAGGCAAAGATTTTCCTTCTGGCCATCGTGCCGTTCCTGCTCGCGATCGCCGGCATCGGCTTCGGCGTGCGCCAGCAGGCGACGTCGCTCGCGCGCACGCAGCACGCGACGATCCAGGCCGCCTACCTGTCGAGCAAGGAAGTCGAGCTGAAGCATTACGTCGAACTCGCGACGAGCGCGATCATGCCGCTGTACGACGCGAGCGGCCGCAATGCGCGCGACGACGGACTGCTGCGCACGCAGGCGCTCGCGATGCTGCAGAAGATGGATTTCGGCCCCGACGGCTATTTCTTCGTATACGACCTGCACGGCAATGCGCTGATGCATCCGCGCGAGCCCGAGCGCGTCGGCCACAACTACTGGTCGATGCGCGACCCGCAGGGCGCGCTGACGATCCAGCAGCTGATCAGCGCCGCGTCCCACGGCGGCGGCTACGTGCGCTACACGTGGCAGCGGCCGTCGACGGGCAAGCCCGCGCCGAAGCTCGGCTACGTCGTCGCGCTCGAACGCTGGGGCTGGATGGTCGGCACCGGCATCTATCTCGACGATGTCGACACCGCGCTGCAGCGCATCGACGCGCGCGCGTCCGCGAACATCGAGCGCACGATGAGCTGGCTCACCGCGATCGCGCTGACCGGCGCGGCGGCGATCGCCGTCTGTGCGCTGGTGCTGAACGTCAGCGAGTCGCGCAGCGCCGACGCGAAGCTCAAGCAGCTCGCGCAGCGCGTCGTCGAATCGCAGGAGCAGGAGCGCGAGCGGCTGTCGCGCGAGCTGCATGACGGGATCAGCCAGATGATGGTGTCCGCGAAGCTGATGCTCGAATCCGCGCTCGCGCGCTTCGAGCGCGGCACCGCGCGCATGCCTGAGGCCGAGCAGGCGCTCGCATCGGGCGTCGGGCGGCTCGGCGACACGCTGCGCGAAGTGCGCCGCATCTCACACGCGCTGCGCCCGGCGATGCTCGACGATCTCGGCCTCGCCGCCGCGCTCGAGCAGCTCGTGCGCGAGCTCGGCGCGGAAAGCGGCATCGACATCGGCTATACGCAGGTGGCGCACAGCGGCGCGCGGCCGCTGCCCGCGCCGGTCAACACGGCGCTGTTCCGGATCGCGCAGGAAGCGCTCAGCAACATCGTGCATCATGCGCAGGCATCGCGCGCGGCCGTCACGCTCGACGTCGGCGCGCATGCCGTCACGCTGACCATCGCCGACAACGGCTGCGGCTTCGACGCCGAGCGTACGCAGACCGACGCGCGCCGCGGCATCGGGCTGCGCAACATGCGCGAGCGGCTCGACGCGCTGGGCGGCATGCTGACGATCACGTCGCAGGTCGGCCACACCGTCGTAGCCGCGCGCGTGCCGCTGCGCGCCGCCTGAACACGATCCCCATAACCGGAGACCTTGCCCATGAGTGCCCCCGACACCGCCCGGCCCGCTGCCCGACTGCTGCTGGTCGACGATCATCCGCTGGTGCGCGACGGCCTGCGGATGCGGCTCGAGGCGGCCGACCTGTCGGTGGTCGGCGAAGCCGGCAACGCGGACGAGGCGCTTGCGCTCGCCGCGTCGCTCGAGCCCGACCTCGCGCTGATGGACGTCGGCATGAACGGGATGAACGGCATCACGCTCGCCGGCGTGTTCCACGAGCGCTTTCCGGGGATTCGCGTGCTCATGCTGTCGATGCACGACAACATCGAATACGTGACGCAGGCCGTGCGCGCCGGCGCGAGCGGCTACCTGCTGAAGGATTCGCCCGCGAGCGAGATCGTGCGCGCGATCGGCTCGGTGCTGGCCGGGCAGACGTTCTTCAGCGAAGGGCTCGCCGCGCGGATGATCCAGGCGAGCGCGACCGCGTCGCCCCTCGACCGGTTGACGCCGCGCGAGCGCGACATCCTCGATGCACTGGCCGAGGGGCTGTCGAGCAAGCAGATCGCGCAGCAGACGGGGCTGTCGGTCCGCACGGTGGAAACGCATCGGCTCAACCTGAAGCGCAAGCTCGAGATCGAAGGGCAGGCGGAGCTGATCAAGTTCGCGGTCGAGCATCGGCGGCGGTAGGGCGGCGACGTGCGGCGCCGCAAAAGGCACTCTGCGCGTCGGTCACATTGATCAGCTCTACGATGCTGTTTTTTCTCGCTTCGCATGTGATTCGCCGAGTCGGCATCGCGCAGTGGAATCACCGCTCGACCGCTCGACTGACCACGAACGAAAAAGGCGCCCGGAGGCGCCTTTCACTCATCCAAAATCCAGACTGCGCGCAGCGACGCTCAATTCGTCCGCGAATTGTGCTTCTGCAGATACGCGATCAGGCCGTCGATCCCGCCCGACGCGAGCTGGCTCTTGAACTGCCCTTGGTAGACCTGGATCAGCCACGCACCCGACATGTCGATGTCGTAGATCTTCCAGTCGCTGCCGACCTTGCCGAGACGGTAGCCGACCGACTGGCTGTCGCCCGGCGTCGTGACCGTCGACTGCACCAGCGCATCGGCACCCGACGCGCCGCCGGCCTTGAACGAGAACTTCGCGTCCTGGCTGCCGAGCTGCGCGAGCGACGCGGCATAGGTACGCGTCATCAGCAGCTTGAACTGCTTGTACAGCTCCTGCTGCTGTTGCGGCGTCGCCTGCTTCCAGGCATCGCCGACCGCGATGCGGGTCGTGCGCTCGAAGTTCGTCGCGGGCAGGAAGCGCTGCTCGACGACTTGCGTGACTTTTGCCATGTCGCCGCCGCGCGCACCCGGATCGGCCTTCATCGCGTTGACGGTGCCTTCGACCGCATTACGGACGATGTCGACCGGCGCGCTCTGCGCGAAAGCGGAAACCGACACGGCGGCCGCCGCGACGAAAGCAAACAGATGACGTTTCATACGGATATTCGCACTCGGTGAAAAAAACGGACGGCGGATTGCATCGATCGCATCGGCCGGTGGGTCGAAGTATAGCGGCCCGGCGGCCCGCCTGCCGTGCGGTGACCGACTGTTACCTTTCAGCCCCTTTTGTCACAGGGTGCCGGCCGCTGCGCGATCGGTGCCGATTATGTCAATTTCCGCCGCCCATTCGTCCGACGATTCGCGGCGATTCCCTCCCGGCGCAGCAAATATCCTTCCCGCCCCTTTACGCTCCAACGTGGCGACCGACGTCACGTGGCGCCGGTATACTCTTTGCCTTGTCCTTGCCAGCCCCTCCCCACCGCCACATGGTGACTTCTCTCATCGTCCGACTCGTCGCATTGTCGGTACGCCGCCCCGTCTGGGTCGTCGTGCTGTCGCTCGTCATCGCCGTCTTCAGCGGCGTCTACGTCGCGCAGCACTTCAAGATCAACACGGACATCAGCAAGCTCGTCGACGCGGAACCGCAGTGGGCCGCGCTCGGCCAGGCCGTCGACAAGGCCTTCCCGCAACGCAACGGCACGATCCTCGCGGTAGTCGAGGCACCGGCCCCCGAATTCGCGACGGCCGCCGCGCACACGCTCACCGAAGCCCTGCGCAAGCAGGCCGACGCCGGCCGCATCGGCCAGGTCGCCCAACCCGGCGGCGGCCCGTTCTTCGAGCACAACGGGCTGCTGTTCCTGTCGCCGCAGGAAGTGTCGGATACGACGTCGCAGCTCGCGAGCGCGCGGCCGCTCGTCAACGAACTCGCGAAGAACCCGAGCCTGACCGGGCTCGCGACCACGCTGTCCACCACGCTCGGCCAGCCGCTCCTGACCGGCCAGGTGAAGCTGCCCGCGATGGCGAAGCTGCTCGCGCGCAGCGCCGCGACGGTCGACGACGTGCTGGCCGGCAGGCCCGCCGCGTTCTCGTGGCGCGGGCTGGTCGACAGCGATGCCGCACGCCAGCCGGCACGCGCGTTCGTCACGGTGCAGCCGGTCGTCGACTATGGCGCGCTGAAGGCCGGTGCCGAAACGACCCGGGTGATCCGCGACACGGCGAAAGCGCTCGGCATCGAGCAACGCTACGGCGCGGTCGTGCGCCTGACCGGCGAACAGCCGCTCGCCGACGACGAATTCGCGTCGGTGCAAGACGGCGCCGCGCTCAACGGCGTGCTCACGCTGCTCGCCGTGCTCGTGATCCTGTGGCTCGCGCTGCGCTCGAAGCGGATGATCGGCTCGGTGCTCGTCACGCTGTTCGTCGGCCTCGTCGTGACGGCCGCGCTCGGCCTCGCGATGGTCGGTTCGCTGAACATGATCTCGGTCGCGTTCATGGTGCTGTTCGTCGGCCTCGGCGTCGACTTCTCGATTCAGTACGGCGTGAAGTACCGCGAGGAACGCTTCCGCGATCCGCGCATCGATCACGCGCTGGTCGGCGCCGCGCACTCGATGGGCATGCCGCTCGCGCTCGCCACCGCGGCGGTTGCGGCGAGCTTCTTCTCGTTCATTCCCACGGCCTATCGCGGCGTGTCCGAGCTCGGCCTGATCGCGGGCGTCGGGATGTTCGTCGCGCTGCTGACCACGCTCACGCTGCTGCCCGCGCTGCTGCGCCTGTTCGCGCCGCCGGGCGAATCGAAGACGCCGGGCTTTCCGTGGCTCGCCCCCGTCGACGACTTCCTCGATCGCCATCGCAAGCCGATCCTGATCGGCACGCTCGCGGTCGTGATCGGCGCGCTGCCGCTGCTCGCGTTCCTGCACTTCGATTTCAACCCGCTGCACCTGAAGGATCCGAACAGCGAATCGATGGCGACGCTGCTCGCGCTGAAGGATTCGCCCGAAGCGGCCGTCAACGACGTCACGCTGCTCGCGCCGTCGCTCGCCGAGGCCGACGCGGCCGCGAAGCGCCTCGACGCGCTGCCGGAAGTCGGCCGCACGACGACGCTCACGACCTTCGTGCCGGCCGACCAGCCGGCCAAGCGCGCGGCGATCGCCGCGGCCGCGAGCGAGCTGCTGCCCGCGCTGACGCAGCCGGCCGCGCCGGCCGCGACCGATGCGCAGCGCGTCGCCGCGCTCAAGCGCGTGTCGGACCTGCTCAGCTACGCGGCGGAAGATCACCCGGGCCCCGGTGCCGCCGCCGCGCAGCATCTGTCGGCGTCGCTCGCGAAGCTGGCCGCCGCCGACAGCGCGGCGCGCGATCGCGCCGAACGCGCGTTCTCCGACACGCTGCGCATCGCGCTCAACCAGCTCGCGACGCTGCTGCAACCGCAGGACATCACGCGCGAATCGCTGCCGCCGCAGATCGTGCGCGACTGGGTCGCGCCGGACGGCCACGCGCTCGTGCAGATTTCGCCGAAGGTGCCGAAGGGCGTCGACCCGAACGACGACACGATGCTGCGCCGCTTCGCGAAGACGGTGAAGGCGGCGGAACCCGGCGCGACCGGCGGGCCGATCTCGATCCTGCATTCGGCCGACACGATCATCAACGCGTTCCTGCACGCGGCGCTGTGGTCGATCCTCTCGATCACGATCCTGCTGTGGATCACGCTGCGCCGCTTCGGCGACGTGCTGCGCACGCTGGTGCCGCTGCTCGTGTCGGGGCTCGTCACGCTCGAGATGTGCGTCGTGCTCGGCATGTCGCTGAACTTCGCGAACATCATCGCGCTGCCGCTGATGCTCGGCGTCGGCGTCGCGTTCAAGGTGTACTTCGTGATGGCGTGGCGCGCAGGCCAGACGGGCCTGCTGCATTCGAGCCTCACGCACGCGGTGCTGTTCAGCGCCGCGACGACCGCAACCGCCTTCGGCAGCCTGTGGCTGTCGCATCATCCGGGCACGTCGAGCATGGGCAAGCTGCTCGCGCTGGCGTTGACCTGCACCCTGATCGGCGCCGTGGTGTTTCAGCCCGTCCTGATGGGCAAACCGCGCGTCAAACGCGCCAAGAACCAATTGCAAGGAAACAATGAATAAGGTGCGAATCATTGCGGCGACCGTCGCTGCCAGCGCAGTGCTGAGCGGCTGCGCGACGGGCCCGAACCGCAACCCCAACGACCCGCTCGAGCCGATGAACCGGGCGATGTACAAGTTCAACGACACGGTCGACACGAACATCGCCGTGCCGATCGCGAAGGGTTACCAGAAGATCACGCCGACGCCCGTGCGTACCGCGATCAGCAATTTCTTCTCGAACCTCGGCGATCTCGGCAACATGGCGAACAACCTGTTGCAGCTGCGCATCACCGATGCAACGCAGGACCTGATGCGCGTGGCGATGAACTCGGTGTTCGGCGTCGCCGGCCTGATCGACATCGCGACGCCGGCCGGGCTGCCGAAGCATCACCAGGATTTCGGGCTGACGATGGCGCGCTGGGGCATGCCGTCCGGCCCGTACCTCGTGCTGCCCGTGTTCGGGCCGAGCACGATCCGCGACGGCGTCGGCCGCGCGGTGGACGTCCGCTTCAACCTGCTCAACTACATCGAGCCGGCCGTGCGCAATCCGATGTACATCGCGCAATTCATCAGCGCGCGTTCGGATCTGCTCGGCGCGACCGATCTGCTGAAGCAGGCGGCACTCGATCCGTACTCGTTCGTCCGCGATGCGTATCTGCAGCAGCGCAAGTCGCTGACGTATCACGGCCAGTCGGCGTCGGCCGCGCCGCCGAACTACACGGAGCCGGGTGAAGCGGGGGCGGTGCCGGCGGCCACGCCGGCCGTGCCGGGCTTGCCGAACTACGAGGATCCGGGCGAGTCGGGCGGCGCGCCGAACAACGCGCCGGCGGCGCCGGGCTTGCCGCAGTACGACGATCCGGGTGCGGACGGCGCGATGCCCGCGAGCGCGCCTGCCGCGGCCTCGGCCGCTGCGCCCGTGGCGGCGCCGAGCGGGGCGACGACGGCGCCGGCCTCCAACGGCGCGCCGATCGCGCCAGCGATGCCGACCCTGCCCGCGAGCGCACCGGCCGCGCAGTAACGCGGCACGGAACCCGCCGACAAGCCGAAGCGCGCTGCATCACGCAGCGCGCTTTTTTTGTGCGTCCGGAAAACGGGAACGGAAGGGGGAGAGGAGAAGCGGCGAACGCCGCTCAGACGATCCGCATCGCGCCCGCACGCTCGAATGCGTGCCGCGCCTGGATCAGCGTCGTGCGTGCCGCGCGCGCGTCGCCCGCGACCTGCAGCAGCGGGCCGAGCTGCGACGGCTGCTTCAGCAGTTCGCGCAGGATCGGCAGGATGGCCGTGCTGCCGTCGTCGCGCAGGCCGGCCGTCGCCGCGCGCGGCAGCGTGCGCCACGCCGGGTCGACGATCGCGCGGCACACCGCGAACGGTACGCCGCGCGACGCCGCGAAGGCCGCGGCGATATGCGATTCCATGTCGACGGCGAGCGCGCCCTTCGCGCGATGCAGCGACGTCTTTTCCTGTTCGCTGACCACCGGCGCGCCGACCGCCGCCATCGTGCCGCGCGTGACGCGTGCCCATACCGGCGTGTCGTGCAGTGCGGCGACGAGCCGCGCGCTCCAGCCCGGATCGGTCTGCACGCGGCCGAACGGCCCGTCGATCGCGTCCGCGATCACGAGCGCGCCGGGTGCGAGATCGGGCGCGAGCCCGCCTGCCGTGCCGAAGCTCACGATGCCCGCGCAACCGCGCGCGGTCGCCTCGGCCAGCGCACGCTCAAGGCGGTCGGCCCGCGCGGCAAACACGGCCTCGACGCCCTGACCGCGCGCGATGCGCGCCTCGAACGCCATCCCCGTGACGGCGATGACGGGCAACGTGCCGTTGTGCTGCGTCGGCGCCACGCGTTACATCCCGACCGTCACGCGCGTCGCGTTGGCGCGCTTCAGGTTGCGATAGCGCGCGAGCGCCCACAGCGGGAAGAACTTGCGATAGCCGTGATAGCGCAGATAGAACACGCGCGGGAAGCCGGTTGCCGTGAAGCGCGTCTCGTCCCACAGGCCTTCTTCGTTCTGCTGAGCGATCAGGTAGTCGACGCCGCGTGCAACGGCCGGGTTGTTCACCTCGCCGGCCGCCATCAGGCCGAGCAACGCCCAGGCCGTCTGCGACGCGGTGCTCGGCGCCTGCTCGAAACCGCGGTAATTCAGCTTGTAGCTGTCGCCGTCCTCGCCCCAGCCGCCGTCCTTGTTCTGGATCGACAGCAGCCACTGCGCGCCGCGCTTCATGCGCGGATCGTCCGGCGTCAGGCCGGCCGCGTTCAGCGAGCACAGGGCCGTCCACGTGCCGTACACGTAGTTCATCCCCCAGCGGCCGTACCAGCTGCCGTCCGGCTCCTGCTCCTTCAGCATGTAGTCGAGCGCGCGACGGGCCGGCTCGCTGTTCAGCGGCGTCTCGCCGAGCTGCGACAGCATCGACAGGCAGCGGCCCGACACGTCGGCGGTCGGCGGATCGAGCAGCGCACCGTGATCGGAGAACGGAATGTTGTTCAGGTAGTACTGCGTGTTTTCCGGTTCGAACGCGCCCCAGCCGCCGTCGCTGCTCTGCATGCCGACGACCCATTCGCGCGCGCGCGCCATCGAGTCGCGATACGTGTCCGTCTGCCTGAGCTTCTGCGCGCGGTCCATCGCCATCACGACCACAGCCGTGTCGTCGACGTCAGGGTAGTGCGCGTTCGCGTACTGGAACGCCCAGCCGCCGGGCCGCACGTGCGGCCGGCGCGAGATCCAGTCGCCGCGCACGTCGAGGATCTGCAGCGGGCGCAGCCAGTCGAGGCCGCGCAGCACGGCTTCCTCGGCACGCGCGTCACCGGTTTCGAGCAGCGCATGCGCGACGAGCGACGTGTCCCACACCGGCGACAGGCACGGCTGGCAATACGCTTCGTCCTCGTGCACGACGAGCAGTTTCTCGAGCGCCTTGCGCGCGATCGCGCGGTTCGGATGATCTTCCGCATAGCCGAGCACGTCGTACATCATCACCGCGTTGGCCATCGCCGGATAGATCGCGCCGAGGCCGTCCTCGCCGTTCAGGCGCTCGTCGATGAACGACACGGCCTGGCGGATCGCGCGTTCGCGCGTGTAGTTCGGGAACAGGCCGTCGACCGCGCGCAGCGCATGGTCAACCACGCGGAAGAACGCGAACCAGCCGGGGCTCTGGTGGCCCTGGCGCGGCAGCAGGCCGGCGTTGACGGGCGGGTCGATGAACAGCTCGTCGATGCGCACGCCGCGCGGGTTCTTTGCGATCGGGCGCTTCGCGTTCAGCACCAGCAGCGGCACGATCACGGTCCGCGCCCAGTACGACACCTTCGACAGGTGGAACGGGAACCACTGCGGCAGCAGCATGATCTCGACCGGCATCATCGGCACCGCGCGCCACGGAATCGCACCGTACAGCGCGAGCTGGATGCGCGTGAACACGTTCGACATCTCGGCGCCGCCCATCGCATGGATCGCACGGCGCGCACGCTGCATGTGCTCGGCGTTCTCGTCGTCGCCGATCACCTTCAGCGCGAAATACGCCTTCACGCTCGCGCTGATGTTCGGCGCGCCGTCGGTGAACAGCGGCCAGCCGCCGTCGGCCTGCTGGATGCGGCGCAGATACTTGCCGATCTTCCGTTCGAGCTCGAGATTCGGCGTCTCGCCGAGATAGTGGACGAGCAGCACGTATTCGGCGGGAATCGTCGAATCGGCCTCGAGTTCGTAGACCCAGTGTCCGTCCGCGTTCTGCGCGGCCAGCAGCGCGTCGGTCGCGCCGGCGACGGCCGCGTCGAGCCCGGCCGGCACGGTGCCGGCGGACAGGGTGGCCATTTCGGTGAGATCGTTCATCGGTCCCTCTGTTGCTTACTGTGTCTGGAGCACGTCCGCGGCCAGCTGGCCGGAACGGATCGCGCCCTCGATCGTGGCGGGCAAGCCGGTGGCAATCCAGTCGCCCGCCAGCACGAGATTGGTCCAGCGCGTACGCACGGCCGGACGTTTCATTTCCTGCGACGGCACCGCCGCAAACCCCGCGCGCGGCTCGACCACGAGCTGCCACGCCGGCATGGTTTCCGGGTTCGCGCCGGTCACGCGCGCGACGTCTTCCCAGATGCGCCGCGCGAGCGCATCGCGCGGCATGTCGAGCCAGCGGCCCGCGTCGCGGATGGTCGCCGCGAGCGGACCGCCGCCGGTGCGCACCGCGTCGACGACGCCGTTGACGACGGTCGTCTGCAGCGGGCCGTCGGCCGGTGTATCGACCGCGAAATACGCGGTCACGACCGCACTGAACGTGTCGGGCGCGGTGAGATCCGGGACGAGCGGCTGCGCGACCTCGGGCGGCACGGCCAGCACGACCGCGTCGCCCGGTGCGAGATCGACGCGCTCGCCGCCGATCGCGACCGCATCGACCGCGTTGCCGTGCGCGCCGAATTCGAACGCATCGAGCCGCGAATTCAGCCGGATCTGCGCGCCGCCGTGCTGCAGCATCCGCAGCGCCGGTTCGACGAATGCGCTGCCGAGCCCGTGGCGCGCGACGAGCGGGCGCCATCCGGGGCCGCCCGCGGCAAACGTGCCGCACAGCGCCGCGCGCGCGAGTTCGGCGCTCGCGTGGCGCGGCTCGACGTTCAGCACCCCGAGGAAATACGGCCGCAGCCAACGGTCCCACAGCACGCCGTCGCAGCGCATCGTCTGTGCGAGTGAGCGGCCGGTGCGCGCGAACGCGAGCGAGGCCAGCGCAAGATAATCGAGCGGCGTGGTGCCCGGCGCGCGCGATGCGGCGTCGAACAGCCACGACGGCCAGCGCCCGTTGCCGAAACGCAGCGTCCAGCGCTGCTGCGACGCGACGTCGACCACCGGACATTCAGGCAGCGCGGGCCCCGTGAGCCGATCGGCCGCGCCGATCGCGCGCAGGTAGCGCTGGGTCGCGGATTGCCCCGCGAATACCTGATGCAGCCCGCTGTCCAGCGTCGTGTTCAGCACGCCGTCGAACCATGAGCGGCAGCGGCCGCCCGCATGCGCATGCGCGTCGTGCAGCACGATGCGCCGCCCGCGGCGTTGCAGCTCGACGGCGGCCGACAGCCCCGCGAGTCCTGCACCGATCACGTGGACGGTTCTGGGCATCGGCTCAGAACAGCGCGTAGCGCGCGGCGATCATCAGCATGCGCGCCTTCGGCTTGCGCAGCGGCGCGCGCGGGGCGGCGAAGCCGCGCGCGATCGCGGCCTCCAGGATGCAGCGATACGCGCCCGACATGATGCGCGGCGCCTTCACCTGCGCACGCGTGCACGTATCCATCACGGCGTCCGCTTCGCGGAAGTGCTCGAGCGCGCGCTCGACGAGCGTCGCGCATACGCGCGGCAGCGCCGGATCGCGCACGATCGTCGCCGGATCGGTGATCGCGATGCCTTCGCGCGCGAGCAGCTCGCGCGGCAGGTAGCAGCGGTTGATCGCCGCGTCGTCGTCGATGTCGCGCAGGATGTTCGTCAGCTGCAACGCGCGGCCGAGGTGGTGCGACAGCTTGATGCCTGCCGCCTCCGGGATCCCGAAAATCCTCACCGACAGCCGGCCGGCCGCGCTCGCCACGCGATCGCAGAACAGGTCGAGCGTCGGTTCGTCCGGCGCACAGATGTCCTCGGCGGCGTCCATCGCCATCCCGTCGATCATCGCGTGGAAGTCCTCGCGCTTCAGGTCGAACGCGCGGATCTCGCGCTCGAGCGCGACCAGATGGCGCGGCGGCTGGCCGGCGAAGCACGCATCGATGTCCGCGCGCCAGCGATCGAGGCCCGCGTTGCGCTCGGCGCGCGGCAGGTCGCTGTCGGCGATGTCGTCCACCGCACGGCAGAATGCATAGACCTGGAACATCGCGTCGCGCTGCACGGCCGGCAGGATGCGCATCGCCAGATAGAAAGAACTGCCCGATGTGACGGCAGCGGCGTCGGTTTCTTGTTCGTCCACGACGAGATTGGAAACGGCCAAGACGAGCTCCACGGAGACACCCACGCGGGGCGATTGAAGAAGCCATGCCCGGCTGGGTTGGTCAGGGCGTCAAATGCGTGCGAGATATGCGAACGATCGACGCAGACAGGCACAAATTACCGGCCGGAAGCCGGAATTGGGCGAAAGTATAGCAATCTTTGACGTTCGATGGCGGACACCGCCGCGCCCGGGGGCCCGCGCGGGGCTTGGGAGACCGGCCGCGGCGGGGAGCGGCGCCGCGCCGCCCGTCAGCCGTAGACGATGTCGCGCTGCAGGTCGAGCGCGATGAGCCCCATTTCGCGGGTCAGCTGCAGCATCGAGCGGCGTTCGAGCCGCGAGCCCATGAAGCTCGTCACGCGCCCGTCGGGCTCCGCCGTGAACTGGAACGACGGGCCGCCGGTGCCGAACCACGCGCCCGGCACGTCGGGCGATTCCTGCCAGTCGATCTGCTCGAATACGCGCGCGATCCCCGCGCGCACCATGTCGCTCGGGCCGATCGGCGGCGCGGTCTCGCCCAGGTCGTCGAGGGAATAGGGGCCGGGTTTGTCCGGCCGCCGGTAGAAGAGGTAATCGACGTTCATGGGGCGCAATCGGGAGCAAAGCGTCAAATTAGCGCGCTTCGGCGCAAATTCAAATCAGATCAAGACGAAATGTGGCCTGTACGAGACAAAAGCGCCGCATCGCGAGAGCCGGTGCGCGCCCGCGCACGCCCGGGCCGTGCGTTCATGCCGGGGCGCGCAGCTTCGTCGACGCGGCTTCGTCTAAGATGAACATCTTTCTCAAAAAACACGGACACCATGGAGACGAACGTAACCGCCACCGCGCCATCCGACCATCCCGTTTTCGTGCTGGTGCACGGCGCGTGGCACGGTGCGTGGTGCTACGCGCACGTCGCGGCCGCGCTGGCCGCGCGCGGCTACCTGTCGATCGCGCGCGACCTGCCCGCGCACGGCATCAACGCCCACTTTCCCGCATCCTATCTCGAACGGCCGCTCGACAAGGACGCCTTCGGCGCCGAGCCGTCGCCGGTCGCGAACACCACGCTCGACGATTACGCGACGCAGGTGATGCAGGCCGTCGACGACGCGTATGCGCTCGGCCGCGGCAAGGTCGTGCTCGTCGGGCACAGCATGGGCGGCCTCGCGATCACGGCCGCGGCGGAGCGTGCGCCGGAGAAGATCGCGAAGATCGTCTATCTCGCGGCGTTCATGCCCGCGTCGGGCGTGCCGGGCCTCGACTACGTGCGCGCACCCGAGAACAAGGGCGAAATGCTGGGCCCGCTGATGCTCGCGAGCCCGCGCGTCGCGGGCGCGCTGCGGATCGATCCGCACAGCGGCGATGCCGCGTATCGCGGGCTCGTGAAGCGCGCACTGTATGACGACGTGCCGCAGGCCGACTTCGAGGCGGTGGCGAACCTGATGACCTGCGACGTGCCGGCCGCGCCGTTCGCGACCGCGATCCCGACGACCGTCGCACGCTGGGGCGCGATCGATCGTCATTACATCAAGTGCCTGGCCGATCGCGTGATCCTGCCCGCGCTGCAGCAGCGCTTCATCGACGAAGCCGACGCGTTCGTGCCCGGCAAGCCGACGCACGTGCACCAGCTCGACAGCAGCCATTCGCCGTTCGTGTCGCAGCCGGCCGTGCTGGCCGGCGTGCTGGCGGATATCGCGAAAAGCTGACGGAGGCGCGGCACGCGCGGTGTGCGGTGTGCGGTGTGCGGTGTGCGGTGTGCGGTACGCCGCAGGTAACCGCGCTGCGGCCGCGCCGCGCTTACGCGTATGCGATCGACCGGTCGCGCCCGAGCCGCTTCGCGCGATAGAGCGCGGTATCGGCCTCGTTGACGAGCACGTCGCACGCCAGCGCGCCGGCCGTCGCGCACGCGCCGCCGACGCTCGCCGTCACCGGCACGCTGACGCCTTCCGCGTCGACTGGCGTGCTGCCGATCGCGTAGCGCACCTTGTCCGCTACCCGCATCGCTTCGTCGAGATTCGTGCACGGCAGCAGCAGCGCGAATTCCTCGCCGCCGAAACGGCCGAACGTATCCTGCGCGCGCACGATCGACGCGACGCGGCGCGCCGTCTCGCGCAATACCGCATCGCCGGCCGCATGCCCGAACCGGTCGTTGATCGTCTTGAAGTGGTCGAGGTCGAACAGCAGCACCGACAGGTCGCCGCCGTAGCGCTGCCAGCGCGCGAACTCGTCACTGAGCCGCGCCTCGAAGAAGCGCCGGTTCGCGATGCCGGTGAGGCCGTCGAGATTCGCATGCTCGCGCAGCTTCGCGACCGCCTCCTCGCGCTCGCGCTGCATCACGCTCACGTGCGTGACGTCCGAGATCGTCACGCACACGGCCTCCACTTCGCGGCCGCGCGTGAGCGGCATGAACGTGCAATCCTGCTGCATGTAGTCGACGCCGCCCGTGATCGGCCGGTCGTGCTCGAAGCGAAACAGGTAGGGCCGCTGCTCCCAAGAGCTGAACGCGAAGCTGCCGAGCTGGAACACGCTCTCGAGCTTGCGCTCGAGCCACGCGCGCGGCAGCGCCGGAAAGCAGTCGAACAGGTTGCGGCCGATCACCTCGGCGGCCGGGATGCCGCTGTGGTCCTGCATGAAGCGATTCCACATCAGCACGGTCATCGCGCGGTCGAGCACGAACAGGCCGAAGCCCACCCGTTCGATCACGAGATCGCTCAACGACGCGGCAGTGGCGGTGGCGGCGGCGGTCGCGTTCATAGCGCGGACAGCAACGCGTCGAGCGCTTCGCCCATCAGCCGGATCGAGTCCTCGGCCATCAGCATCACGAAATGTGCGCGGAACGCGTGATCCTCGAGACCGAAGTTCACTTCGAGCAGCAGCGCGACGCTCCAGGCCAGCGCGGTCGGCTGGAACACGTCGTCGAACGACACGTTCGCGCCGAGCAGCCCCGGCGGGAAAAACACGGGCTTGCGGCCGAGCTCGTCGAGGATCGACGCGACGCATGCGCTCATCAGCACGTTCGAGACATCGAACACGAGTTCGTCCTGCGTGGCCATGCCGGCATACACGCCGTCGCCGAACGTGCGCTCCATCAGCGACATGAGCCGCGCGACGCCCGCGCTGCGGCACAGCACGATCGCCTCGCCCTTGATGTCGGAACGGAATCCCTGGCGCACGGCCGTCACGTTTTCGTGGATGCCCGTCATCTCGCGCAGCGCGTCGCCCGCATCGGCGGCCTTCACGACGCGCACGCGCGGTACCGACAGCTCGATGAAGTGCCCGAGCAGCAGCGCGAGCCGTGCGGCGGCACGGCCCATCGCGAGGTTGGCGATTTCCTGCAACGCGTCGCGTTGCTCCGCCGTGAACACCGATTCAGGCATACAACCCATACTCCTTGAGAATGGGCAGCAACGCCTCCGACGTCACGGGCTTGGCAACGAATGCGATCGCGCCCAACTCGCGCACGCGTGCTTGCGCCTGCGGCTGGATATCGGCGGATACCACGATCACGAACGTGTTCAGGTCTTCGTGGCGCAGTGTCTCGAGCACCTGATAGCCGTTCATGTCGGGCATCGTCAGGTCCAGAAACATCACGGAAGCCTTGCCGTCACGATAGAGCGCCAGGGCCTCGCGACCATTCGCCGCATACGCGACGTCGACGTCCCAGTCTCCCGGCAGTGCCTTTGTCAGAAGTTTGCGAGCGAGCAAGGAGTCGTCGGCGATCACGATCGGCAAAGGCATGGCGGCGAAGCGGTATACGGAATGGTCTCTCTCGCGTTAACGACCGCGCGGCGCGCTTCTTTAGGCGCCATGCGATCAAGCGCGGCCACCGCCGTGCGGCCGCGCGCGGGCGCCGCGGCGCGAGGCACGCGACACACCGCGCCGCAAACGCCGGCGGGCGCATATATCTGTCATGGGGAAAGCAAGGCGCGATTCTCTGAGTAAACCGAAGGCGGTGCAACTCGCCATTTTCACCATTTCGAACAAAATCGCTTCATTCGCCCGGCATTCCGAAAACAGCCGCGACCATTTTCGAGATAAGCACGCAAAATTTTTCTTTGTGTACGTTTGCGCTGCCGGATTCATAGCGTTTTCAAACTTTCACCGTGCCCCTGTCGGAATCACCAGGTTGCACATCGGTGCGGCGGTACGGCGCACGTGCGCAACTCGTTTATGATGGAACACCTCCGCTTCACCCGCTTTCTTCGATGACGTCCGAACGTCCCGCCGACTCCCGCACGCACACCGCACCGCCCGCCGACGACTGGCAGGACGACGGCAACTATGCGTCCGGCGCGCCCGAGCACGATTTCGCGGTCCGGCGCGTGACGCTGATCGTGCTGCTGGTCGCGGCGATCGTGCTGCCGTGCATCTACGTGTCGGTCATGGCGTACAACGACCTGAAGGCCCGCGAAGCCGCGGCGAGCGACGTGACGATGCGCACCGTGCGCGTCGCCGAGGAACATGCGCTCAAGGTGTTCGACCTGAGCGAGACGCTCGATGCGCGCATCGTCGACCTCGTGCAGGACATGGACGACGCCACCGTGCGCCGCCACGAATCCGACATCCACGAAGCGCTGAATACGATCGGCGGCGGCTATCCGCAGGTGGCCGCGGTGTCGATCTTCGGTGCGAGCGGGATGCTGCTCGCCAACAGCCTCTACTATCCGGCGCCCTATGCGTCGATCGCGAACCGCGACGACTTCGCCGGCATCCGCGACGGCCGCGTGATCGAACACATCTCGAAGCTGATGATGGGGCCGCTCAAGCTCGAGAACATCCCCGTGTTCAACACGGGCGTCGCGCGACGCCATAGCGACGGTTCGTTCGCCGGCATGGTGTCGATCGCGCTGAAGTCGTCGTATTTCAACGCGTTCTACCGCGACCTGCTCGGCGGCGCGGCCACCCCGATGACGATGGCGCTCGCGCGTTCCGACGGCGCGGTGATCGCGTCGTATCCGCCGCCGCCGTCGCTCGCGCACACCGATCTCACGACCACCTTCGGCAACGCGCAAAGCGATCCGCGCGCGGGCGTCGTGCGGGTGCGCCACGACGGCGCCAGCAGCGAGATCGTCGCGTACCGCCAGGTCGGCAGCTACCCCGTGTACGTGACCTGCGCGTACCGCACGTCGGCGATCTGGCGTGAATGGTACGAACACCTGAGCGTGCTGTTCATCTCGATGTTCGCGCCGTCGATCGCGCTGTGGTCGGTGATCTGGCTGTCGCTGAAGCGGCTGAAGGCGGAAGAGGAGGCCTGGGACCGCTGGCAGGCCGAAGCGTCGATGCGACGCTCGATCGAATCCGCGTACCGGCAGTCGCGCAAGATGCAGGCGCTCGGCAACCTGGTCGGCAGCGTCGCGCACGACTTCAACAATCTGCTGATGATCATCTCGAGCAACGTGCAGATCGCGCGGCGACGCGGCGTCCAGCATCTCGACAAGGAACTCGGCGCGATCGAACGCGCGCTGAAGAACGGCCAGTCGCTCACGCGCCAGTTGCTCGGCGTCGCGCGCAAGCAGCCGCTGCACAGCGAGACAATCGACGTCGGTCAATGGCTCGGCACGTGCCGCGAACTGCTGAAGACGTCGCTCGGTTCGAAATCGCTGCTGGTCGTCGCGATCGAGCCCGGCGTATGGCCGATCCGGGTCGATGTCGCGGAGCTCGAGCTCGCGGTGATCAATCTCGCCGTCAACGCGCGCGATGCGATGACGGTCGGCGGCCGCTTCACCGTCGGCGCGCGCAACGTGACGCTGCGCCGCGAGGACGGCTTTCCGCTGACCGGCGACTTCGTGCAGATCTCGCTCGACGATACGGGCTCGGGCATGCCGCCCGACGTGCTCGCGCGCGCGTTCGAGCCGCTCTTCACGACGAAGGCGCAGGGGATGGGAACGGGGCTCGGGCTGCCGCAGGTGTTCGCGTTCTGCGAGCGCTCGGGCGGACTCGCGACGATCGACAGCGCGGTCGGCGCCGGGACCTCGGTGCGCCTCTACCTGCCGCGCGCACGCGTCGAGGACATCGTCGCGCGACCGCAGGCCGCCGTGCACGACGCGGGCGGGCTTGCCGGCCTGCACGTGCTGCTGGTCGAGGACAACAGCGAAGTCGCGGCCGGCACCGAGGCGCTGCTCACGCTGCTCGGGCACCGCGTCACCTATGCGCCCACCGCCGACGACGCACTGCGCCTGATCGAAGGCGCGGCCGCGAACGACGCATTCGACCTGGTGATCTCGGATATCCACATGCCGGGCCGCCTGAACGGCATCGATCTCGCCGAAGCGATCGACAAGCGGCCGGGGAAGCTGCCCGTGATCCTCGTCACGGGTTACGCGGAGGAACTCGACCGCACGCGTACCGTCGACGTGCGCGTGCTGTCGAAGCCGTTCGACATCGCGCTGCTCGACGAGATCCTGCTCGGCATCCGCGAAGCGCGCGACGCACGGCACGCCGGCGCCTGACCCGCGGCATGCGGGCCGGTGCCGGCGGCGACAAGGAAACGGCGATCAGGCCGCCTTCAGCACGCGCACCCAGTCGACGTAGCGGTCGACGAAACCCTGCAGGAACTTGCGGGTGTCTTCGCTGACGATCTGGCCCTCGTCGTCGATACGCGCCGGGTCGTGCTTGATGAACATTTCCGGCTGGCCGAGCGTCTTCACGTCGAGATACGCAAGCACGTTGCGCAGGTGCTGCTGCGCGAGCGCGGTACCGGTCGCACCCGGTGACGTGCCGAGTACCGCACCCGGCTTGCCGGACCACGAGTTGTGCCCCCACGGGCGCGAGCCCCAGTCGAGCGCGTTCTTCAGCACGCCCGGGATCGAGCGGTTGTACTCGGGCGTCACGAACAGCAGCGCGTCGGCCGCCTCGATCGACTGCTTGAAGCGCTTCGCGACTTCCGGAAAGTCCGCGTCGTAGTCCTGGCTGTAGAGCGGCAGTTCGCCGATCTCGACGAATTCGAACGAGAAATCGGCGGGGGCGAGCGAGATCACGGCTTGCGCGAGCGCGCGGTTCCAGGAACCGCGACGCAGGCTGCCGACGACGACTGCAACACGATAGGACATGGCTTTCTCCTTCCGGTGAGTAAGGAATCGGGTCGATTGATTCTGGACAGGCGACAAAGGTCTGTTTATAGGCAAGCCAGCCCGCGAGCCGTCCCACGGGGCCGACCGGCCGACTTTCCACAAGGTTTTCCACAGAAATTGTGGATAACTTGACCGTCATGGTCTGATGTTACAGACCGCCCGCGTCGCGATTTCGCGGCGCGCGACGCCGGGCTTCGGCAAGCATAGCGCAGCGCGCCAGCCGGCTTCGTGAATTCGCGACGGAACATGCGTTGCAGCGCAGCGTCTCGCCCAGTAAGCTGCTCGCACACCGCGATGCGCCCGCCCGGTGGCGCGCACGCGAGCGCTTTCGCTTCGTAAGGCTCCCGACCTGCCATGCTGTCCGCGTACGACGATCCTGCCTATCTCGCGCAACTGCGGCGCGACCTGCTGCGCTTCGCGCGACTCCAGCTCCGCGACACCGATGCGGCCGAGGATGCCGTGCAGGAAGCGCTGACCGCCGCGTGGTCGCATGCGGGCGAGTTCGCGGGACGGTCCGCCCACAAGACCTGGGTGTTCGGCATCCTGCGCAACAAGCTGATCGACATCCTGCGCGCGCGGCAGCGGACGGTGAGCCTGTCCGCGCTCGATGCGGAACTCGACGGCGAATCCGCGCTCGATCGCGAACTCTTCAAGGAAAACGGGCATTGGGCGCCGCACACGAAGCCGCGGCCGTGGCCGCGCCCCGAAACGCTATTGCAGCAACAGCAGTTCTGGATGCTGTTCCAGGTCTGCCTCGACCACTTGCCGGAACACATCGGGCGCGTGTTCATGATGCGCGAATTCCTCGACGTCGAGATTGCCGACATCTGCAGCGAACTGACGTTGACGACGAATCATTGCAGCGTGTTGCTGTATCGGGCGCGCACGCGCCTGCGCACCTGCCTCAGCGAAAAAGGAATGACGACCGAAGATGCTGCCGGGGAAATGTAGGGACGTGACGCGACTGCTGTCGGATGCGCTCGACCGGTCCTTGACGCTTCATGAGCGCATGCAGGTGCATGTGCATCTGCCGACTTGCGGCGGATGCCGCGTGTATCGCGGGCAGATCGCGCTGCTGCGGACGGCAGCGCATGCGGCGGCAGGACGGGGGACGGGGGATGAAGCGGGTGGCGATCGGGATGAGTCGTCGGGCGACCGGCAGGGCTGAGTTGCTGCCTTGTGATTTCTGCTACGAGCGGTTCATTTGATGACGGCTGGGAGCGTAGCCACGGTGGACGGTTGTGATATTCGAATTCAGTCGAGCGATCCGACGCGTCTCGTGATTGCTGCTACGAGTGGTTCCATCGATGACTGCTGGCAGGGCAGCCACGGTGGACGGTTGTGCTACTCGAATTCAACCGGTCGATCCGATGCGTCTCGTGATTTCCGCGACGCGCGGCTCATTTGATGACCATCGGCAGCATAGCCACGGTGGTCGGTTGCGGCCCGCGAATTCAGCCGCATCATCCCGGCGCGCTCGCGCCGGGATGATGCGATAAGAAAAATACGCCGAACAACAATTATTCGAACAGCGCGCGCACCGACTCGGGCGGACGACCGATGGCCGCCTTGCCTCGATACACGACGATCGGACGCTGCAACAGAATAGGATGAGCCGCAATCGCTTCATAGGCCTCCGCGTCGGTCAGACTCGCACGGGCAAGATCCAGCGTCTTGTACGGCTCTTCGCCGTCGCGAAGCATGTCGCGCACCGGGCGCCCGAGCTGACGATGCAACGCTTCCAGTTCCTCGACCGTCGGCGGCGTCTTCAGATACTCGACGACATTCACCTGCGTGCCGGCGGTGTTCAACGTCTCGACCAGTGCGAGCGTCTCGCGGGACTTCGAGCAGCGGGGGTTGTGGTAGATCGTGATCATCATTCGGACCTGGATAGGAAAGGCACGTATTGTAGCCAGTCTGGTTGCGTGCGTTTCGGCGGGGACCGGCGCGCGGGCGAAAGGGGAGTTGGAGTACGGTGCGGCGTGCGGGGAGGAATCGTTCGCGCTGACGCGCGTGCAGAGCGCGTGATGCCTTTATGCGCATAAAGTGCGTTGTATGGACCATCGCCAAGGCCGTCTACGGCGGGGAGCGCAGATGAACAACGACGCATCGCTCTGGCGTGTTGCAGGTTCCGACGCGAGGGCCACCCGCACGGTTTATGCGTCGCCGAGTTTATGCGCATAAAGCTATCGCTTCGCGAGGTGGGGAGGTCCACTGATATCGCGACTGGCCCGGACACTTCGATGCCTCGAACGATCAGCGGGGCGATACGCGATCGCGTCCGTCCGGGGCATTGTCGCGGGACGTATTAATGCGCGCTTGCCGACGTGGGGCCGCCGATCGCGGCCGAGCCTCTCGATGGTTTATGCGCATAAACGCTGGGGGCGGCCAGCGCTTCACCGCTTCACCGCTTCACCGCTTCACCGCTTCACCGCTTCACCGCTTCACCGCTTCGCCACTGCACGCTGCACGCTGCACGCTGCACGCTGCACGCTGCACGCTGCACGCTGCGCACGGCACACGGCACACGGCACACGGCGTGAGTATCGCGCCGGCCTGGGTCGCGCCGCGTTCGTCATCCAGGCTCGTGCTCAAGCGAGGACGACGACTCGCAGATGCTCTCCAGCACCGCCGAAGTTTATGCGCACAAACTCCTCCGTCACCAAGGCCCCGCGCGTTCGGCTATCGACGGGGCAGGCGCCAACACATTGCGCCGATCAGCTTCTCGAACGAGGGGGCAGAAACGCCTGTCGTCACGACGATCCATCCGCTCATCATCCACCGCAGCAATCTCGCCGCCATCCGCTGCAGTCAGCCAGCGTCCCCATTCGTTTATGCGCATAAACCGATAGCCCGAATGGTTAACGCGTAGTTGGCAAACGACAATTTCATTGAAATATAAATATCGTCCTGTAGAATTCCAACGACCAAAAACAGGAGTGAAAATTGGCCGCGGAAATCATTGCAGTCACTCAACAAAAAGGTGGCGTCGGCAAAAGCACGATTGCCATGCACCTCGGCGCGGCATTCCATGAGAAAGGGAAGCGCGTCCTCGTCATCGACGCCGACGGTCAAAACACACTGGTTCACTGGTCGAGCGCATCCGGTGACAGCGACGCCGGCATCCCGTTCCCGGTCGTCAATCTCGCCGAAGCCGGCGGCCAGATCCATCGCGAGATCAAGAAGTTCATCAACGACTACGACATCATCGTCGTCGATTGCCCGCCGTCGATCACCGAGAAAGTCTCCGGCGTCGTGCTGCTGGCCGCATCGATCGCCGTGATTCCGACTTCGTCGTCGCCAGCCGATTACTGGTCGAGCGTCGGGCTGGTCAAGCTGATCCAGCAGGCGCAGGTGATGAACGAAGACCTCCGTGCCGTCTTCCTGCTGAACAAGACCGAAGAGAAGCGCATGCTGACCCGCGAGCTTAAGCGTGCGCTCGAGGAGCTCGGCTTCCCGTTGCTGAAGACGCAAATCCCGACCCGGGAAGCGTATAAGCAGGCAATGGCGCTCGGTCAGACCGTGCTGCAGATGAACGATCGCGGCGCCAAGCTGGCCGCCGCGGAAATTCGCGCATGTGCCGACGAAATCGTCGCCATGCTGCCCTGACTTTATGCGCATAAAGGAGTCACATGAAACCCTCCCAATTTGCAAAAGGATTCCAAGCGCGCCCGGATATCACGACGAGCGAGAAGCGCACGGCGCTTGATCGGCTGAATGCCATCGACGGCATCGTCAAATCCGAGACGGCCACGCCGGTCCCGACGAAGTCCGCCAAGAAGGACATCACGCCGCCACCGTCTCCGGACGTCCTGCTCGATCCGTCGATCGACGAGTCGCCGCAATATCGCGCGTGGCGCCTCGAGAACCGCTATGCGCCCGGCCAGGTAATCGAACTGCCGTTGAAGGCGATCAAGCATAGTCCGTTCAACCCGCGGCACTTCTATCTGAAGTCGTCGATTGCCGAACTCGCGGTCAACCTCGCGAAGCAGGGGCAGCAGCAGGCGATCCACGTGATTCCGGACTATGACAATCCGGGTTCGTATTTCGTCAGCGATGGCGGCCGCCGCGTGCGCGCGCTGAAGGAAGCGAACAAGGAGTCGGTAAAGGCGATCGTGATCGACGTGCCGATCGGGATCCAGAGCTACAAGCTCGGCTACGACCTGAACGTGCAACGCGATTCGCAGACGGTGTTCGACAACGCCGTCGTATGGCGCCGCTTCCTCGACGACAAGCACTTCCTGAGTCAGAAGGAACTGTCCGAGCATCTCGGCCTCGACGAGTCGACGGTCGCGGTCGCGCTGTCGATCGGCAAGCTGCCGGAAAGCGTGATGCAGGAGATGGTCGCGCGTCCCGATCGTTTCGGTTCGAACATGGCGTATCAGGTCGGCCGTTACCACAACGCGCGCGGCACCGAGGCGACGCTGCGCCTGATCAACAAGATCGTGTCCGACGATCTCAGCACGCGTCAGGTGTCGGACATCGTCAAGGGCCGCGTCGCGGCGCAGGAAACGCCGAAGCCGGCGGGCCGCCAGCGCTATGCGCAGCGTCTCGAGATCAAGCTCGGCGGCAAGTCGGTCGGCGACCTGAAGTCGTATGGCGAAGACCGCATCGAACTGCGCCTGCGCGGCCTCCCGAAGGACAAGCGCGACGCGATCCTCGAGCAGCTCGAGCGGATGCTGTTGTCGGACTGATGGAAACGGCCGGCAGGGCCTGGCGATGCGCCGGGCCCGCCGGTTGGGCGGGCGGCCGGCGGCGGCCCGTCAGAGGGGCCTGAACAGGCCTCAGGCGGCCCGCGATTGATTCAGGGTGAACGACAGCAGGTCGCCGTCGGTCGGCTCGCCCCAGGTCTTCTGAGCCAGCCAGTCGAAAAACGCCGTCTCGGCCAGCTTCGAATCGAGGCCGCGCTTGCGCCAGTCGTCACGCAGGTGCGAGCCCATCGTCGGCAGCACTTCCGACTCGAACGACTCGCGCGCCACTTCGCGCTCCGCGTCGCCCTGCTCCTCGTACAGCACCTTCGCTTCCTTGCGGCGGAACGCCGCGAATTCGCTCAACAGACGCGCCTTCAGATCGTCCGGCTGCGCCGCGACGACCTTCGCGGCAGGCGCGCCCGACGGCAGCGCGTCGACGGACTCGACCGGCGGCGCATAACCCTTCTTCAGCGCATCCTTGAACAACGCGGGCGCGCTGCGCACCGGCGGCAGCGTCGTGCTGCGCATCCGTTGCTCGGTCATCTGCAGCGCGGCGCGAATCCGGTTTTCCTCGCTGTCCGCGTAGAGCGTCTGCGCTTCCTTGAGCGGAATCCCGAGCTTCACCATCCGGTCGACCAGCGTGCTGTCGAACACGTTCGGATGCTCGTCGAGCGCGAGCATCGGCTGCTTGCGCTCGGTCACACGGAACTGGATCTCCGCGACCCGGCGCCCTTCGCGATGTTCGATCAGTTCGACGAAGATATTGGTGACCGCATTGACCTCGGCGATCGCCGGACGCAGGTAGTCGCGCTTGAAGTACTTGTACTCGCGCTTCGCCTCGTCGCCGGCTTCGGTATCAGGCGTGCCCGACAGGATCGGCCGCCACCATTCCCACGGCTCGCGCATCGTCAGGTGGCTCGGGTTCGTCAGGTAGCGCACGCAGATCTCGTAGAGCGCGAGACCGGCGCTGCTGCGCAGCTGGCTCTGGAACTGCAGGCTCAGACGCGCGTACTGGACCGGGTCGAGCAGCTTCTTCTTGATCTTCGGTGCGAACGAGAATTCGACCCACACGCGGCGGGTAGCCGGATCCTCGAGAATTTCGGCATCGGCGATCAGCGTCGAGATCCCCCACTTGCGGCCCGGCTTCTGGCTCGACGTCCCCGTGCTCCATTCAACCTGGACCGACACCATGCGGCGCAGGTGTTCCTTCACCAGCGCGGTGTCGTTCGAATCGAAGGCGGAGTTGGCGACGATATCCGACAGCAGCGCGCGATACGTATCGCCCGAGTCGTCGGCCTGCTGCGCGACGGCGAGCAGGACGTTGAACAGCTTGCGGGTCAGGAGCGTGATCTTGCCGCTCTTCGGCTGAATTGCGATCGCCTCGACGGCCTTACGCAATTCGGCTGAACTGGCACTCACCACATCCACATCGGTTTTCTTGGCGCGCTTCGTGGCCATGCGTCGGGTCGGAGGAGAAGTTTCACGGAAGGATAGCGCCTGTGGTGATGTGCGTCCAGAACGACATGCTCACCATAGCGGGTGAAGTGCGCGTGTGAAACGGCACTCACCCCAACCCTCTCCCGAAAACCCTCACCGGTCCGGATTTACAGCGTTTCGGACTCGTCCAGACGTGTCGCGGGATGCGCGGATTCACAGATTTTCGCCTGTGCTCGACACGTGCGAAACTTGCTCCCGTATCGGCTCACCTTTCGATTTGTCGTAATTTTGCGACTGCACTTCCGGGGTCCTCGTCACAGGGTCGCCACTGGACGTCGCGACATCGAGCGGACAGGCCCGCACCGGCCTGTATGCATGTACAGGCGTGGCTGTACCGAGGCGACCGCAACCACGCCCGGCACCCGGGAAGCGCGCCAAAAAGGATGCGCCTCGAGGCCATCGAAGCCGATTCACAGGCCCGGGCGCGCATTGTACAGCGCACGGAAACCGTTCGGTCCCGAAAATTCTCACCTCAACGGCTCGGAATTCTGTGCCCCGGATCCAGACGAGTCCCCGGCACACGCGGGATCGCCAGCCAGGACCTCCCGAAAAGCCTCACCTTATTGAAAAAGTGGCGCTCCAACGGACGCGGATATGGCTCCCGAAAAACCTCACCGTAACCGCCGCGGTATCAAAAATGTCAATGCCGTCCGATACTTATGTGCAGCAGGCGTTCCGCTGTGTCCGGCGATCGCCCCCCGAAAAGCCTCACCTTTGCGTTAGGCGAACGTCGGCGGCAGCTGTGTATCGACTCCTGAAAACTCTCACCTGTGCCAAAAAGTGGCACAGCAAAAATCAGATTTCTGCCAGTCCCGGCGGGCTTTTCAGCGAATTCGCCCCGTTATGGGTCCCGAAAAGCCTCACCTTTGCCCTATTTTCGAGCAAATGGCGCTCCCGAAAAGACTCACCTATCAGGCAAACGGCAGCCTGTGATCGATGTCCCGAAAAAGCTCACCTCAACGGGATCCGGGCAGGAAAACCCGGATTTCGCTCCCGAAAAGCCTCACCTTTCAGGCTTCACAGGCCCCACAGGGCACTTTTGCTGTGCAAAATGACCGTCGGTTCCCGGAAATCCTCACAGCAAATCCCTGTGGAGTCCCGTGAAACCTCACCTTTCATGAAAACTGCCCAAAAGATGGGCAGAATAGGGGCGCGAGTAAGGTCCCGCAAATTCTCACCTATGTCTGCACAGGCAGAAAACTGTGCGCGCAGGCACAGCGCGGGTTCCATGGCTGTGCGGCCCCGAAAAACCTCACCTTTGGGAAATCTCGCATTTCACTGTGATCCCGAATCCGCTCACGACCTTTCCTGCATCGGCTCACGCAGATCCCCGAACCCCATCACTTCAGCTCCCGCAGAAGATCACCTTGGTTCCCGTAAAACTTCACCTTGTCGGCCGGAAAGCCTTGCTACATAAGGCTGTGCCGTGGCGTTAACGTTTTTAACTAAGGGTTCAAGGGTGTTTACTTCTAATACTCTCAAGACATCGGTCGTCGAGTTTTCCACAGAGACCCCAACCCCTGAACACCGACAGTGAGCGTGACGCCCATCATGTGAAACAAATGCCCTTTTTCGGGGCTTGCTAAAAAACGCTTTCAGCACAAGTACTTGGCTCGCTTTCTTCGCTTTGTTTCACGGAATCGGGACGCTGGCTCATCCAGATCGGCTCACAGCGCCGATTTCTGTGCACAGTGACGTAAATTCACCGCGGCCGACAAAAACAGGTATCAAAAAATACGTATTCCGTTATGATCACAACATTTCAATGTCTGTGAGTCCTGCTATGACGCTGGATGAAATACGTGAAGCCATCCGGGAAGAACTCGAATCGCTACGCGCGAGCGGCGCGCGCCGCCAGGAGTTGTCGCTGCATGCCTGCAAGCGCCTGTTTTTCGATCTCGGCATCCGGCCGTCGGCCGCCAATGTCCGCGATCTGACCCAGACCGGCAGTGCCAGCGACATTCCGAAGGACATCGATCATTTCTGGGAACGGATCCGTGCCGCGTCGAAGGTTCGGCTCGACGGTGCGGCGATTCCGAAAGCGGTCGAGGAAAAGGCGGGCGCATTGCTTGGCGCGCTATATGAAGAGGCGTTGAAAGCGGCCAGGGAAAGTCTCGATGTCGACCGCGAGCAGATCCGCGCCGGCGTGACCGATGCGGAACAGCGGCTGCGCGACGCCACGGTTCGCCAGGAAACCCTCGAGGGCGCGCTGACGCGCAGCGAAGCCCGCAACGAGCAGCTGCAGGCGCGTGTGACCGAGCTCGAGGTGCAGCTGGCCTCGCAATCGACGCACGGTTCGGCAAACGAGGCGACGCTGCTCACCACAGTCGCCCGACTCGAAAAGGAACTGGCCGCCATGGCCGGCCGCGTCGATGCCGAACAGACGCAGAACGCGGCGCTGCGCGACCGTATCGACACGCTGCAAGCCGAATTGCAGCAGCGCACCGAACACTATGCGCAGCAGATCAAGGATGCGGTGGCGGAAGCCGAGCGCCGCGTCAAACCGATGCTGGTCGAGCTGGACTCGCTGCGCAGCATGGCGTCGACCTATCAGAGCGGTTTGCGCGACGTGCAACGCAAGGAATTCGATTTCCTTCAGCAACTGAGTTCGACCAAGGCCCGCGCGGACCGGCTCGAGGAACAGCTTCGCAGCCAGGGCGACGAGTTGGAGCGCGCGACGCGCGAGGTGAATACGCTGCGCGCGAGCCGCGGGATGAACCCGGAGATTTCCGCGCTGATTCGGCGCCTGGCCGATGCCGGTCAGCTGGATGCCGATGCGTTTTCCGCGATCGGAACGTCACTGGACCATGAAATTCCCGTGCCGACCCAGTGCCCGCATTGCGACGGCGAACCGGAGTTGTCGCACGGCGACGACGGGTTCGAAGTATCGTGCCCCGAATGCGAACATGCGTCGGGGCCCTGGCCTTCACGATTCGAAGCGATCGCACGCTTTGCACGCGATTGACGCGCCGGTCGGCACAGCGATCACACAGGTGAGGTGATTCGGGACGTGTGAGGTGAGGTTTTTCGGGAGCTGGGAAACGGTGAGGCTACGCCGCACAAGGCTGCTCACGGATCACGTCGCGTGAGCAGCCGGTTCGTCATCAGTGAGTTTCGTCCTGGTCGGAAGCGTCACCATTCGCGAGATCGTCACGCCAGTTTTTCCACGCGCGGTGCAGCCGGTTCGACGAGATCGGCCGCACGAAGCCGAGCCATTTGCCGACCCGCTCGGGCGGTACGTCGTGTTCGAACAGCTCGGCCGCATAGGTATTGCGCAGCGTTTGCGGACTCGCGCGCGCTGTGCGCGACGACGTCAGCCCGGCGGATTCGACGATCGCGTCGATCGCGCGCAGCATCGTCGCCTTGTGCATCGGCCGCCCGGCGTGCGATGCGGGAAACACGAGCTCGCCGGGAATCTCCTGGCGCTTGCGCTCCACGAGCCATGCTTCGAGCAACGCGATCGCGAACGACGCCAGATGGGTTTCGCGCGCGAAATCGGGATGCGTCGACGGGATCTGCAGCGACGTTCCGCTCGTATTGATGCAACTAATCGTGAGCACGCGTGCTTCGCCGGTCTTCACGCCGGCGCCGAGAAACGCGGCGACGAGCGCGCGGTCGCGGCGCTCTTTCCAGTACGCGGAGCCGGACACGCCGATCGGCGAAAACAGATAGGCCAGCAACTTTGCGCGTTCGGCCGGCGTCAGGAAACCGGTTGGCTCGTTGTCGCGTGCCTGACGCCAGTTCGCTTCGCCATCCTGAGCAATGAAGCGGGCCGGGTTGGTGGACGCGAACTCGGTGCGCCGGATGTGGTCGAGCACGCGTTCGATCAGCCGCAAATAACGCATTCGCTGCGTTTTCCGGATCGGAAGCTCGCCGACGAAGTTCGCGATCGTTGCGGTATCGACCGTGGCCAGGTTTTTCTGGTTTGCACGCAGCCACGCAAGAAAGGCGCCCCATTGCGCGCGGTAGACGTCGGCCGACGAACGGCGGTAGTCCTGCATGGCAAGCCACGCGTCGAACGCGGCTTCGGGCGAGATGATCCAGTCGGACGCGCCGCGGTCGAACAGATCCTTTTCTTCCGGGCGTGCCGGGGTGTCGGAGGGCGTGGGAAGGGACATGTCATTTATTCCGTTAGTTGCGTATATGGTAGCCCTTTCCGCGACGTCGCGGACAGCAGGATGCGGGAGCCGCCCACCGTGTCGGACGCTCGGGGCCTGACGTCAGTCGCCCCACGCCTTCGACGGGCGGTGAACGCGCTCGCGGGGCGCCGCTTCCTGCGATTTGGCCGCGGCTTCATACGCGAGGACCGCGAACGAGAACACGGCGGGCAGCGCGTTCGATCGGCCGAAGTCGATCGGATCGTCCGTTTCGGGAAAGGTCATGTCCGATGGCCGTTCGAACAGTTGACGCATGCCGGCCTCGTGCCGGCTGGCAAAACCGAGATCGGCGAGCGCCTCGGCTTCGATCGCGTGCAGCAGGCGCCACGACAGCGGGACGCGCTGACGGATGTAGCGCCCGGCTATATGGCGGACGATCAGTTCGAGGTCGTGCGCGGCAGCCTTGAAGCTGAGCGCGGCCAAATCTTGTTCTTCTGTCATCGCAGGCTCCTGTCGACCGGCGCGGGCGCCTCGGTGCGCCGCCCCGGCCATGCATGGCGGAATGTCCGTTTACTGTACAAACATACAGTATTTTCCGCAACTGGCCTTTCGGCCAGCTAGCCGCATCGTCAGCGATGAATCACGATCAGCAGTGCGCGCGCCTCGGCCTTGCCGGGGTTGCGGATCGCGTGCGGCGTGTCGGCCGGGTAGCGCGCGGTGTCGCCCGCCTTCAGGCGTCGGCTCGCCGCCGCGGCTTCGATTTCCATCGCGCCCTGCAGCACGGTGAGGTGCTCGCGCGTGCCGGGTTCGTGCGCGTTCGACACGAGCGCGCCGCCGCCCGGCAGCGTCAGTTCGTACCACTCGAACTTGCCGGCCAGGTCGATCGGGCCCCATACGCGCAATTGATAGCGGCCGTCGTGGCCGGCGAGCGTCGGGATGTCGTGCGGGCCGTCCACGCGGATCGTCTCCGGCGCTTTCGGCTGAGAGAACAGCTCGTCGAGCGTGATGCCGAGCGCATTCGTGAGCCGCCATGCGACCGCGATCGTCGGATTGGCCTTGTCGCGCTCGATCTCGGAGAGCATCGACTTCGATACGCCAGCCGCGCGCGACAGGTCGTCGAGCGTCAGCTTGCGCTCGTTGCGCAGGCGCTGGATTTGCTCGCCGACGCGCGGCGGCGTCACGCCCGGCGCTTGCGGTGCGGCGCTGGCAGGCGTGCGCCGCGACGCGGAGGAACTTGCCATTTGGTTTCCGTTCGCTTAGAGTTGTTCGGTATTTCGAATTTTAGTTCGGAATATCGGATAAATGCGGTCAACCGAACGACCGACTATAACAGTAGCAGGCCGTTGCGCTGCCGCCACGAGTGGCGCGCGACGGGATGCGAATCCCTGTCAGGAGCTTTGAGATGCGTGATGCCTTTCTCGCCCAGGTGCGCGGGACGCTCGACCAGATCCGCGCGGACGGTTTTTACAAGACCGAGCGCGAGATCGCGAGTCCCCAGGCGGCGGCCGTGCGGCTCGCCGGCGGTGCCGGCGTGCTGAATTTCTGCGCGAACAACTATCTCGGTCTGGCGAACGATCCGCGCCTGATCGCCGCGGCGCAGGCCGGTCTCGACCAGGACGGCTTCGGCATGGCGTCGGTGCGCTTCATCTGTGGCACGCAAACCGTGCACAAGCAGCTCGAAAGCGCGCTGGCATCGTTTCTCGGCACCGAGGACAGCATCCTCTATTCGAGCTGCTTCGATGCGAACGGCGGCCTGTTCGAGACGCTGCTCGACGAGAACGACGCGGTGATCAGCGACGAGCTGAACCACGCAAGCATCATCGACGGCATCCGTCTCTGCAAGGCGAAGCGTTTCCGCTACAAGAACAACGACCTGTCCGACCTCGAGGCGAAGCTGAAGGAAGCCGACGCCGCGGGCGCGCGCCACAAGCTGATCGCGACCGACGGCGTGTTCTCGATGGACGGCATCATCGCCGACCTGAAAGGCATCTGCGACCTCGCCGATCGTTACGGCGCGCTCGTGATGGTCGACGATTCGCACGCGGTCGGCTTCATCGGCGCGCATGGCCGCGGTACGCCCGAGCACTGCGGCGTCGACGGTCGCGTCGACATCATCACCGGCACGCTCGGCAAGGCGCTGGGCGGCGCATCGGGCGGCTACGTCGCGGCCCGCCGCGAGATCGTCGAATTGCTGCGCCAGCGTTCGCGCCCGTACCTGTTCTCGAACACGCTGACGCCGAGCATTGCCGCGGCGTCGTTGAAGGTGCTGGAACTGCTCGGCAGCGACGAAGGGGCGAAGCTGCGCGAACGCGTGCGCGAGAACGGCGCGCGTTTCCGCGAGCAGATGACGGCCGCGGGTTTCACGCTCGTGCCGGGCGCGCATCCGATCATCCCGGTGATGCTCGGCGACGCGCAGCTTGCGACCAACATGGCCGACAAGCTGCTCGCCGAAGGCGTCTACGTGATCGGCTTCTCGTTCCCGGTCGTGCCGCGCGGTCGCGCGCGCATCCGTACGCAGATGAGCGCCGCGCATACGCCCGAACAGATCGATCAGACGGTCGCCGCGTTCGTGCGCGTCGGCAAGTCGCTCGGCATCGTCTGACGGAGGCGCGACCATGAAAGCACTGGCAAAGCTCGAACGCGGCCCGGGCCTCACGCTCACGCGCGTGAAGCGCCCCGAAGTCGGACACAACGACGTGCTGATCAAGATTCGCCGCACGGCGATCTGCGGCACCGACATCCATATCTGGAAGTGGGACGACTGGGCGCAGAAGACGATTCCCGTGCCGATGCACGTCGGTCACGAATACGTCGGCGAGATCGTCGAGATGGGGCAGGAAGTGCGCGGCTTCGCGATCGGCGATCGCGTGTCAGGCGAAGGCCACATCACGTGCGGCTTCTGTCGCAACTGTCGCGCGGGGCGCCGGCATCTGTGCCGCAACACCGTCGGCGTCGGCGTGAACCGTGAAGGCGCGTTCGCCGAGTACCTGGCGATTCCCGCGTTCAACGCGTTCAAGATTCCGCCCGAGATCTCCGACGATCTCGCGTCGATCTTCGATCCGTTCGGCAACGCGACGCATACGGCGCTGTCGTTCAATCTCGTCGGCGAGGACGTGCTGATCACCGGCGCGGGCCCGATCGGCATCATGGCCGTCGCGATCGCGAAGCACGTCGGCGCGCGCAACGTCGTGATCACCGATATCAACGACTACCGGCTCGAGCTCGCGCGCAAGATGGGCGCGACGCGCGCGGTCAACGTCGCGCGCGAGTCGCTGCGCGACGTGATGGCCGACCTGCGCATGACGGAAGGCTTCGACGTCGGTCTCGAGATGTCGGGCGTGCCGAGCGCGTTCACGAGCCTGCTCGAGGCGATGAATCACGGCGGCAAGGTCGCGCTGCTCGGCATTCCGCCCGCGCAGACGGCGATCGACTGGAACCAGGTGATCTTCAAGGGGCTCGAGATCAAGGGCATCTACGGTCGCGAGATGTTCGAGACCTGGTACAAGATGGTCGCGATGGTGCAAAGCGGTCTCGATCTGTCGCCGATCATCACGCATCGCTTTGCTGCGGACGATTACGAGAAAGGCTTCGCCGCGATGCTGTCGGGTGAAAGCGGCAAGGTGATTCTCGACTGGACGGTCTGAGCGCCGGCGGGGCGGTTCGGTACGTTTGCCGGCTGCCCCGCTCGTGCGGGCATGAGCGTTTGTCGGGGCTGGGCCGCTTCGACGAACGCGTAAGGTGAGAATATTCGGGAGCTGTGTTTGCGTACCGAACGGCGGCTCGATCATGCTGCCGCGTGTCGCGCAGGCGTGGAATTCAACGGGCTGCACGTCGTTTCTCGTCAGCGATACGAGGGCGATCGCACTTCGATTCCGCAGCACTCATCGGTGACATTCAATCGCGCATGCACCTCACCCATCAGCGCCGCTCCGCTGCCCACTCCGTCGCGTCGCTCGGCGCGTGCCTTTCTTCCTGCCCTTCCGTTTTCGCTTGTCGTGCCTGAATAGTGGGCCCTTGCCGCATCATCGCGTGTCATGGTTTTGCCCTGCGTCAGCGCCAGCACGTCACCACGCAACCCGGTCACGGCTCGGCCTCGAGGCGTGAGCCGATCACCGACATGCAACTCACCCATCAGCCCGCCAGCCGGCATCGATCGGTGCGCTGCCTGCTATTCGATCCGCTCACCGTTCGGCCATCGCGGCTCGAGTTGCAGACTCAACACGACGAGCCAGCGTTTCGGGCATTGCGGTGCGATTTCGATCAGATCGCCATGCGCGCCGGACACCGTCACGAGTCCGTTTTGCGCTGCATTCCGATACGCGCGCGATGCGTCCGCCTGAAGCCAGAAGCTGACCAGCGCGCACGTGACGAAGCGGAACAGCAGCAATGTCGCGGCTTCCGGCGTGTCGCCCAGCAACACGAGCAGGCTGTCGAACGCGAGCGTCAGCATCTGCGTGACCGCGATCGTGATGACCGTCAGCTTCACCAGCCCGCGCATGCGCAGTGCTGCCCGCGTGCGGGCGCGACGTAGTGCGAGCCGCGCGCGATCGTCGTCGCTTTCGCGTCTCACGACGCCGCTCCGGCGCGCTGCGCGACGTCGATCGATGTCGTGTCGGATACAGGCATCGGCGCGCCCGCTACGCCAACCGCCTTGCACAGGATCGCGCTGTCGTAGCTGTGTCCTGCAAACCGCATCACGTCGATCAACCGAAACCCTTCGCGACGATAGAAGTCGACGAGCCGGACAGCCGCATGCGGCGCATCGAGCGCGATGTGCGTCGCGCCACGCGCGGCAGCCCGCCGTTGCGCGAACGCGAGCAGCGCACGGCCGATGCCGCGGTCCTGCCAGACCGGATCGACGGCCAGCTGGCCGAGCGTCGCGACGCGTCGGCTGCGATACGGATCGCAACGCGAATCGGGATCGTGCGGTTGCATCGTGATCGTCGCGACCAGATGCGCGTTGCCGAGCGCGACGAAACACTCGCTGGTGAGCATGCGTTCGCGCGTCGCCGACGCCGGCTGGTCGACGCCCGGACAGTTGAAGCCCGCGGCGCCGAGTGGCGCGTACGCACGATGCAGCAACGCGGTCAGCGACTCATACGAATCGCTGCGCGGATCGAAACGCCGTACCACGACGCGGCCGTCGAGCCGCTTCGCATAAGCCGCATAGGCACGCGCGGAGCGTGCGGATTCCGGTCGCTGCATGATGTCCTTTCGGCCAGACAGGGTGACCGAAGTGTAGTGAGCCCCCCGCGCCAGCTTCAAGAAAAAATGTCGTAAACGCCGGCTGCAATGCGCCGCTCGCCATCGGGACCATGCGGCGATCGGCCCTTCCGACGGCAGGGCCTTTTCACGCGGCTGTTGACGAGGGAGAACGATCGTTCTACCGTAAACCCATGAACAACACACATGATGACCTCTCCGGCGAACCGGCCGTTCGCGACCGGCTGCTCGACGCGGCCGAGGCGCTGATCTACTCGGGCGGCATCCACGCCACGGGTGTCGATGCGATCGTGAAGCGATCCGGTGCCGCGCGAAAGAGCTTTTATTCGCATTTCGAATCGAAGGAGGCGCTGGTCGTGGCCGCGCTCGAGCGCCGTGACGAACGCTGGATGCGCTGGTTCGTCGACGCGACGCTGGCGCGCGGCAAGTCGCCGCGTGCGCAGTTGCTCGGCATGTTCGATGTGCTGCGCGACTGGTTCGTGGAACCCGATTTTCACGGCTGCGCATTCCTGAACGCGTCCGGTGAAATTGCCGACGCCGACGATCCGGTGCGCGTCGTCGCGCGCATGCACAAGGCGCGCTTGCTCGCGTTCGTGCGCGAGCGGTTCGACGCGTATGCCGACGCAGCCGGGATCGAGCGCCGCGGGCTGGCCCGCCTCGCGCGTCAATGGCTGGTGCTGATCGACGGCGCGATCGCCGTGGCGCTCGTCAGCGGCGATGCCGTCGCGGCGCGCGATGCGCGCGCAGCCGCCGAATGCTTGCTCGATACGGTGTCTCGAGCGTCGCGGTAACGCGTCCCAACCGGCTGCGTTCGTGCGCGGCCCCAACCTTGAACAGGAGCATCCCATGTCCGCTTCCTCGGAAGTTCGTCCGCCCGTTCCGCCCTTCACGCTCGACACGGCGCGCCAGAAAGTGCGCGCCGCGGAGGATGCGTGGAACACGCGCGACCCGCAGCGCGTGTCGCTCGCCTATACGCCGCAGAGCCGGTGGCGCAATCGCGCGGAGTTCGTGACGGGCCGCGACGAGATCGTCGGCCTGCTGCAGCGGAAATGGACGCGCGAGCTTGACTACCGGCTGATCAAGGAGCTGTGGGCGTTCGGCGGCAATCGCATCGCGGTGCGATTCGCCTACGAATGGCATGACGACGCCGGCAACTGGTTCCGCTCATACGGAAATGAAAACTGGGAGTTCGACGAAAACGGCTTGATGGCGCATCGCCACGCGAGCATCAACGATCTGCCGATTCGCGAAGCGGACCGCCTGTACCACTGGCCGCTCGGCCGCCGTCCGGACGATCATCCCGGCCTGTCCGATCTCGGGCTGTGACGCAGCACGATGACGACGCGTGAACGCGTTCGATCACGCATCGAGCGCGCCGCCTGTGCTCAACGGTGAGGAAATTCGGGAGCCGTGTATTGAGGTGAGAGTTTTCGGGAGAAGGAGCGATTCCGTGCGGGACGGTGTGATTCTTCACGTCCCGCGTCTCACCGATCATTCTTCGCAGGAAATGGCGCGATTGCGCTGACGGAAGCGCCGTGCGCATTGCAGTGCTCGCGCTTTCGTTGCGTTGCCCGCGCGCGAATCGAATGCGACATCGACACTGGCGGGATTCGATCGGTGTGTAGCGATGCGCGATGCAACTCACCGCTCGACTTCGACGTGATGCCGGTTACGGCGATGGATCGACACGTGACCGTGCGTGTCACCGCATCGCGTTGCTCACCGTTCGAAATCACATCGATACCGACACGCGCGCGTCCAGGCCCGCACATCGGAATCAACCAGGGTGCGCGGCAGCCGGTCGTGTTGCTCACCCCTGAACATGCATCCATCGACCACCTGCGCGCGCCCTGCGCATCGTTCCGTCAGCCTGCGATCCGCGCCGCGATCGCTTCACCCACTTCCTGCGTCCCTGCCTGGCCGCCGAGATCGCGCGTGCGCGGCCCAGTGCGCAGCACGTCCTCGATCGCCGCGACGATCGCATCGTGCGCTTCGCGTTCGCGGCCCGCGCCGTTGCCGAGGAAGTCGAGCATCATCGCCGCCGACCAGATCATCGCGATCGGGTTCGCGACGTACTGGCCCGCGATGTCCGGCGCGGAGCCGTGCACCGGTTCGAACAGCGACGGAAACGTGCGATCCGGGTTCAGGTTCGCCGACGGCGCGATGCCGATCGTGCCCGTGCAGGCTGGCCCGAGGTCGGACAGGATGTCGCCGAACAGGTTCGACGCGACCACGACGTCGAAGCGGTCGGGCTGCAGCACGAAGCGCGCGCACAGGATGTCGATGTGCTGCTTGTCGACGGCGATCTCGGGATAGCGCTCGCCCATCTCGGCCGCGCGCGCGTCCCACCACGGCATGCTGATCGCGATGCCGTTGCTCTTCGTCGCGACGGTCAGGCGCTTCGCGCGGCGCTGCGCGAGCTCGAACGCGAACTTCAGCACGCGCTCGGTGCCGTGACGCGTGAAGATCGACTGCTGCATGACCACTTCGCGCTCGGTGCCTTCGAACATCGTGCCGCCGACCGACGAATATTCGCCTTCGGTGTTCTCGCGCACGATCATGAAGTCGATGTCGCCCGCGTTGCGGCCGGCGAGCGGCGACGGCACGCCGTCGAACAGGCGCGCGGGCCGCAGGTTGATGTACTGGTCGAACTCGCGGCGGAATTTCAGCAGCGAACCCCACAGCGAAATGTGGTCGGGCACCGTCGCGGGCCAGCCGACCGCACCGAACAGGATCGCGTCCATGTCCGACAGCTGTGCCTTCCAGTCGTCCGGCATCATCTTGCCGTGCTGCGCGTAGTAGTCGCAGCTCGCCCAGTCGATCTGTTCGAACTGGAAACGGATGCCGAAGCGCGCCGTCACGGCGTCGAGCGCGCGCAGGCCCTCGGGCATCACTTCACGGCCGATGCCGTCACCGGGGATGACGGCAATCCTGTACGTCTTGTCGCTCATGCAAGCCTCCTTGGCTGTTCGGGCCGCCGGCAGCGTGCGCAGCGGAACGTGACGCCATTTTATTTATTTCCATTCAGATTAAAATCGTGCGAAAGGTTAATCGACTTTCCACGAATCGTGAACAAATCGCCGAATCTCGACGACCTGCGCGTCTTCAGCCTGGTCGTCCGCCTGACGAGCTTCAGCGCGGCCGCCGAGCAGCTCGCGGTGTCGCCCGCGTACGTGAGCAAGCGCATCGCGCTGCTCGAGGCGCAGCTCGGCACGCGGCTGCTGCATCGGTCGACGCGCCGCGTGACGGTCACCGAGGCCGGTGAACGCGTGTTCGCGCGTGCCGAGAAGATTCTCGACGACGTCGATCATCTCGTCGAGGATGTCTCGACCACGCGCTCGGTGCCGCGCGGCACGCTGCGCATTTCGAGCAGCTTCGGCTTCGGCCGCCACGTCGTCGCGCCGGCGTTGCTCGACTTCTCCGCGCGCTATCCGCAGCTGAACGTGCGGCTCGATCTGTTCGACCGGCTCGTCGACGTCGCGGGCGAAGGCTACGACCTCGACGTGCGCATCGGCGACGAGATCGCCGATCACCTGATCGCGCGCCGCCTTGCCGCGAACTACCGCGTGCTGTGTGCGTCGCCCGACTATCTCGCACGACGCGGCACGCCGCGCACGCTCGCGGATCTCGCGTCGCACGACTGCCTCGCGATCAAGGAGCGCGACCATCCGTTCGGCGTGTGGCGGCTGAACCTGCGCGGAGAAACGGCAACGGTGAAGGTCGGCGGCGCGCTGTCGACGAACCACGGCGAGGTGGCCGTGCAATGGGCGCTGGCCGGGCGCGGGATCGTGCTGCGCTCGATCTGGGAGGCGGGGCCGCTGATCGAACGCGGCGCGCTGCGGCGCGTGCTGCCGGACGTGATTCAGCCGGCGAACATCTGGGCGGTCTATCCGGAACGCGTCGCGGCTTCGGCGAAGGTGCGCGTGTGCGTCGATTTTCTGGCGGAGGCGCTCGCCGGGTTGAATGCCGCGGCGAGCGACGATGCGGGCTGAAATCGGCGAAAGGTGAGCTTTTACGGGGGCATGTCTGCGACGTCGGCACATGCCCGTTTTGGGCGTGCCATCGCGTCATGGGCCGACACGACGCAACAGGCGGCGATACGTCGATGGCCGCGAGGCACGAGCCCGACCGACGATGATGCCCGCACCCGCACCCGCACCCGCACCCGCACCCGCACCCGCACCCGCACCCGCACCCAAACCGCGGCTCAAACCCGCGGCTCCGGCGTCAAGCCGCTTTCGCAGCGCTCTCCGTGCCGAGCATCAGGTCGAGATTCTGCACGGCCGCGCCGGATGCCCCCTTGCCGAGATTGTCGAACACGGCGGACAGCAGCACCTGACCGTGATCGTCATTGACGAACACGCTCAGCCGCAGGTCGTTCGTACCGTTCAGCGCCTGCGGATCGAGATGCGTGATCGTGCGCGTATCCGCGAGCGGCGTGACCTCGACATGGCGCGCGCCGGCGTAATGGTGCGCGAGACACGTGTGCAGCAACTCACCGGTCACGCCGGCCGGAAGAAGGCGCAGCTCGATCGGCACCGTCAACACGATGCCCTGCCGATAGGCGCCGTAAGCCGGCACGAACAGCGGACGATGCGCGAGCCCGGCATGCAGCTGGATCTCGGGCGCATGCTTGTGCGCGAGCGCGAGGCCGTAGACCTGCAGCGGTTTCGCGCGCGCGGCGTCGTTCGATTCGAATGCGTCGACGGCGGCGCGGCCGCCGCCCGAGTAACCGGACACCGCATGGATGCTCACCGGGTAGTCGCGCGGCAGCAGGCCGGCCTGTTGCAGCGGCCGCAGCAGCGCGACCGCGCCCGTCGGATAGCAGCCCGGATTGGTGATGCGCCGTGCACGTGCGATGGCCTGGGCGTGCCCGTCGGCCATCTCGGGGAAACCGTAGACCCATTCCGGTTCGGTGCGATGGGCCGAGCTCGCATCGATCACGCGTACCGCCGGATTCCGGATGAAGCCGACCGCTTCGCGCGCGGCGGCGTCGGGCAGGCACAGAATCGCGATATCGCACGCGTTGATCGCTTCGCCGCGCCGCGTGGGGTCCTTGCGCTCGGCATCCGGCAGCGTGACGAGCCGCAGGTCGGTGCGATCCCGCAGGCGCTCGTGGATCTGCAGTCCGGTCGTACCTTGGTCGCCGTCGATATAGACAGTAGGGAGGCTCATGATGGTCGCGTTCCTCGTTTCGGGCATCGGAAAGCCGTATCGTCCATCGAACGCCTAGAATAGGAAAAGTTGAATTTCCTGATGACCGGATTCAGTTTTCCTGAACGAGAGGTGGGCATGCGCGAGATCAGTTTGGACCGGCTGCGTACGCTGGTCGCAATCGCCGACCAGGGATCCTTCGTGGCCGCCGCGCAATTGCTTCATCTTGCGCCGCCGACGGTCAGCCTTCATGTCGCCGAACTCGAAAGCCGCATCGGTGCGCCATTGCTGTCGCGCACGCGCGGCAACGTACAGCCGTCGACGATCGGTGCGGTGCTGGTGGAGCGGGCGCGCCGTCTGCTGGCCGAGGTCGAGTCGACCCTCGACGACGTCGAGCGGCAAGTGCAGGGCCTGACCGGGCGGGTGCGCCTCGGAGCATCGACCGGGGCGATCGCCCATCTGTTGCCGCAGGCGGTGGCCCGGCTGCGCGAGCAGCATCCGGACATCGATGTCCAGATCGCGGTGCTCACGTCGCACGACACACTGGCGCGGCTTGCGCAGGGCTCGCTCGACGTCGGGCTGGTCGCCCTGCCGCAGGCGGCGGTCGCGGGGCTGTCCATCCGCGCGTGGCGGCGCGATCCGGTGCTGGCCTTTCTGCCCGCGGACTGGCGGCTGCCGGCACGCGTGACGCCGGCCTATCTGGCCGCGCGCCCGCTGATTCTCAACGATGCGACCACCCGCCTGTCGCGGCTCACGACGGAATGGTTCGCGCTCGGCGGCCACCGGCCCGAGCCGCGCATCGAACTCAACTACAACGATGCGATCAAGAGCCTAGTCGCCGCGGGTTACGGCGCGACGCTGCTGCCGCACGAGGCGGGCGCCCCGTTGCCCGACCCACGCATCGTCATGCGGCCGCTGCGTCCGGCGTTGTGGCGCGAACTGGGCATCGCGCATCGGGCCGGCCCGGTCGAGCGGTCGACCCAGCACGTGCTCGACGCGTTGTGGGCACTCGGCGCGCGCTAGGGCGCTCAGGGAACCGCGCCGCCGTCCTACAGCCGGTTGTCCTTCGCGAGCATCAGCACGCGCGCCCAGCGCTGCGCATCGCGCTTGTCCATCATCGGCAGTTTCCATTCGCCGCGCACCGCGTCGCGCACGCGCACGACGAGATGCCAGCGGCCGCCGATCGGCGCCGCCTCGCAGCCGTCGAGCTGCGACAACGTATAGCGGCCGTCCGCGCCGTCGTGCGACAGCCACAGCAGCCCCTGCGTCGCGGACACGCGCACCTCGCCCCACGCGCGATGCACGATGTGGGTCCAGCCTTGTTCCTTCGTGTTCGGTGCGATGTCGCGGCGGCGCTTGATCCACCATGCGATCAGCGCGATCAGGATCGCGGCGGCGAGCACGGCGGCCGCGATCGCGACCGGCTGGCCGAACTGCGCGGCGATGACGTGAAACAGGTGGACGGCGCCCCATCCCAGGGCGATGAGCGCGAACAGCGCAATGAAGATCGGCATGTCGAATCGGAACAGAGGACGGACCGGCGCAGCCTGCACGCCGGTCCGTCGCACACGGCATCACCGGCGGCGGTGAATGTCGTGCGTGACGAAGCCCGCGTCGTTGGTGGGCAGCGCGAGGCCGTCCTTGACCGCGAGCGTCTTGCGGATGTCGTCGAGACCCGCGCACCAGTGGTCGCGCATCGTCGACAGACCGAACTGATAGTCCTTGTAGTGGTGCTCGTACGCCTTCTGCTGATAGATCAGGTGCTGGATGTTGTATTTCTTCCCGCTCGACATCGCTTCGGCCTCGATGCACCACGGGTCGTTCTTGCGCTGCTCTTCCGGCACCTGCTCGAGCACGTGGCGCAGCACGTTGCGGTAGCGCTGTTCGCGCTGCAGCGTATCGGTGACGAAACGCGTGCGGCTCGAATACTGCACGTCCTTCGTGCGTTCCGCGACGTCGGCCATCGTGCGCGGCAGCGGCCCGCGCGCGCTCCACAGATCGACCTGGAACGCGAGCGTGTCGCGCCGCGGACGCGCGCGCAGCACTTCCATCAGCGGCGTGTTCGACACGACGCCGCCGTCCCAGTAATACTCGCCGTCGATCTCGACCGGCGGAAACGCGGGCGGCAGTGCGCCGGACGCCATGAAGTGCTCGGGCTCGAGGCGGATGCGCGAGTTGTCGAAGTACACGAAGTTGCCGGTGCCGACGTTGACCGCGCCGACCGACACGCGCGTCTCGCCCGAGTTGATCCGGTCGAAATCGCACAGCTTGAGCAGCGTCGCGCGCAGTGCCGACGTGTCGTACCAGCTGATCTTTTCCGGATGATCGGACACGCCCGGCAGCGGCGGCGGGAAGCGCGGCGAGAAGAAGCCCTGCTGGCCCTGCATCATCGCGCTTGCGGCCTGCGATGCGGTGAAGAACGTGCGGACCTGGTCGATGCTGTTGAACAGCGCGAATTCGAACGCGGCCGGAATCGCGGGAAAGAACGCCGGCTGGCAGATCGTTTCCCAGAATTGGCGCAGCCGCTCGACGCGATGTTCGGGCGCATTGCCGGCGATCAGCGCGGTGTTGAGCGCGCCGATCGAGATGCCTGCGATCCAGTCGAGCGGAACGCCCGCTTCGTGCAGCCCTTCGAACACGCCGGCCTGATACGCGCCGAGCGCGCCGCCGCCCTGCAGGACGAGCGCGATGGTTTCGTACGGCAGCGACCGCGCAGCGGCCGGCGCGCCGGCTTCGTGTTGCAGGTCCGCCGCATCGACGGCCTGCTTTTCTGTACGCGCGTGCGGTTTCATCAGTTGCTCCGAGAAATCCCGCCGTGGACGGCGGTGACGGATGGCGTGGCGTCGACTGACGGCACGCCATCGCAAGAATGGGCGGTAGTACGGGAATCGCCTCCCGTCAGGGAGGCGAGGACCTTACTGCATGAACCAGCCGTGGCTGACGACGAACGACTGGCCCGTGAGCGCGGCGCTCGGGAACGCCGACAGGAACA